>JAPULM010000448.1 GCA_027294925.1 bacterium | reverse complement strand
GAAGCCGGTGCGCCAGTATTTGGCTGCAAGTCTGATAAAGCCGGGATAGGTCAAGGTTTCCATCAAGTCTTTGATATTAAGGTCGGTCTTTAAATAGCCTTCGCGGGCGAAGGCTAGCACGGCATTGGGGCCGCATTCGATTCCTCCCTCGATCATCCGGGTGAAATGCACCCCGAGAAATGGGAAACTGGGATCCGGCACCGGATAAATCAAATTGCGGCACAGATGCGCGGCTTGCGGTTTTAACTCAAAATATTCGCCCCGAAAAGGAACGATTTTGACATCCGGCTGTTGGCCGCTCATAGCGGTCACGCGGTCGGAGTGCAAGCCGGCACAGTTGACCACGTACTGCACACCCCAGTCGCCCGCCAAACTTTCAATGACAATTTCTTCCGAACTCTCGTGCATCGCCGTCACCCGGGCGTTGGTGATGATCTGCCCACCCTGCTCTTCGATGCGCGCCGCCATGCGCTGACACACCTGCTTGTAATTGACGATACCCGTTTCGGGGACGTGAACGGCTTTGATACCGGCGGTGGAGGGTTCCAATTCCTTTAAATGTTCCTGGTCAATTATGGCGCACTGCACCCCATTCGCCTGGCCGCGCTCGTAGATGCGCTCTAGGGCCGGCAACTCGGCTTTGTTGGTGGCCACAATGACTTTGCCGCAAATCTCATAATCAATCCCTTCGGCGGTGCAAAATGCCTCCATCGCCTTCTTGCCTGCACGACAATTGATCGCTTTCAGCGAGCCAGGTTTGTAATAAATTCCGGAATGCAGCACACCGGAATTATGACCGGTTTGATGATGTGCAAGCCCATTTTCTTTTTCCAATACAACGACCTGTCGCTCCGGTTCATCTTGGGTCAAGCGGTAGGCTGTGGCCAATCCTAAAATACCACCGCCGATAATCGCTACGGCTGCTTGTTGCATAATGTCCCCTTTCCCTTCAATAGGCGCCGGGAAAATCAGAACTGCATATTGATCCTAAGGTGATAAGTGGTCTGTCAAACAAGTTTCTATATTTTTGGGCTACCTCTGCATCCGTGCAAGGCTGAACCCTGCGGAGCAAATATTAAGAATTTACTTGACCCCCTATAAGCCGTTCCTAGACCCTGGCGCGAGGAAACCGTTGAGACTCCAGCCTAGCGCATCCTGAGCGCCAAGTCCAGGCTGTGCACAGTCACGCTGCGCTTAGCCGCGAGCCGGTGCGGCCGCCGCCGGTGGAGTCGTGCGGCCAGGATGCGGCGTAAAAGTGGCGTTGTTTATCCTGTTCTCCCGACAGCGCCGCCCAGTCGTCCAGACGGGTAGCATCTCTCTTGAATCTGAACACGACCATCCTTTGCATATGTCTTGACGCCTTACCCTGTTTATCCTACTGTGATAACTACAACATTTAAGATTGACTGAACAAACTGAGTAGACATCTTGTCATCATGCGTACAATGCAATCATCGCGAGACGCATACCCACACATCACGTTAGACATGTTTGAAACGTTTGCCGGGCAGCACAAATTAAAGAAAACAAAGATGGACGCATGGAATCCCAATCCGGTACGCAAAACTCAGAACTCGGGACCATGCGCCTGGTGTGCCGGCCCGATTCGAGGTGAGTCATTTATCGTCACCTTTGCAGACAAGGAACAGGCCGTGTTCCACATCGCATGTCTATATCAATATCGAGACGCGATGAGCCCGTCGACGTCTTAGTAAAAAAGGGATGAGGAAGGCTGAGGAATTCCATGCGTAAAACATTTGACTACGATAGCATTGAAATTGGTGAAATTTTAGGACGGAAAGAAGTACTCATTACGGATGAGATGGTACAAACTAGCGCCCATGCCATTGAGAGCACTCGGTCGTGGTATTTCGATAATTCTCCTTATGGCGGACGAATTGCACCTCCCACCATCTTTGACAACGACACCTTGAATATACTTGATGAGGCCTATCAACGCTTTGGCAGTATCCATGCCAAACAGGCGTGGGAATTCAACAACCCCGTTCGGGTCGGTAAGAAAGTCAACTTAACGGTTAAAGTTATAGACAAATATATAAAACGTGAACGGCCCTATTTGATCATGGAATTGGTGGCGGTTGATGAAGACGGGTTGAAAATTTGCCGCAGCGTTCATACGTCTCTGATGACGTTGCAAAGAGGATAAGCAAAATGATCACGGCACATCAAGACCTCGACATCGGGCATGAAATAGAACCGGTCACTTACGAGATCACCCAGGAAAAGATCAACATCTATTCGCGCTATGTGTTTAATGGCAGAGATACGAAAAATATTCATACCGATGACGAGGTCGCACGCAAAGCAGGTCTGCCTCAGGCGCTCGCACAAGGACGCTATCCCATTGGTTATATTTCTGAACGAATGGTGGATTTCTTCGGCCAGGGCTGGCTGCAAGGCGGCAGGATCGAGGTGTCGCTGGTTAAAGGAATTTTCCCCGGTGACACGATCACGGTCAAAGGGGTCATTACCGAGAAAACCCCGGAAGGCGATAAGATACGTTTGGTACTCGATGTTTGGTTAGAAAACCAGCATGGCGAACCCGCCACGGCAGGGGTGGCTAGTGGGTTGGTTGAGGCCTGAGAACTGCGTTGACAGACGCGATGGGGTTGTGGCCGAATAAGTCGAGAGGATAAGCAGATAGTGAGCGGGTACGCCATGATGCGAGCCGGACACGCCTTGAGTTGGCCTGCGGAACGTTTTCCGGACAAAATCGCGATAACCTTTGAGGGGCGTCATTTGACCTTTCGCGAGGTCGATGAGCGGGTCAATCGTCTGGCCAATGGACTGCTAGGGCTTGGGCTAAAGCGTGGCGATCGGATCGCCGCGCTACAAGACAACTCCCCCCAGGCCATCGAAGTTCGCTTTGCCTTGATGAAAGCCGGCTTATGTATGGTGGCCCTTAATGTCCGTCAAGCGCCCGAGGAACAGGCGCATATCATCCAGCATTCTGAAAGTCGCTGCCTCATCTTGGATGCGGACTACCTGTCGGTCTGGCTGTACATCAAGACGCAATGCCCAACGGTACAGCATGTCATCATTGCAGGTGAGGAAGCACTGGCCAACAACCTTCACGCCTACGAAAAGGTGATTGACGCATCGCCTAGCGACGCACCCGAGGTCATGGTGTCGCCTGACGACCTGGAACGCATCGCTTATACCTCCGGCACCACGGGTCGTCCCAAGGGTATTATGAAGACCATTGCCAATGATCTGGCTCGTCTTCGCCTGGATTTCATGAACGAGGACCGTCTCACCACAGCAGATGATGTCATGCTCAATGTGGCTCCCTTAACGCATGCAGCTCGAGTGTTCTTCCGCAAACATTATCTAAAAGGGGCCAGAAATATTATCCTCCGACGCTTTAGTGAACAAACCGTGCTTGACACCATCCAGCGCGAACGAGTCACCACTACGATGCTGGTGCCAACCATGCTGATTCGCTTGACCCAATACCCCCAGGTCAAAAACTATGATGTGAGTAGTCTGCAACGTGTCTTCTTTGGCACCGCTCCTATCCCGGCCGACAAATGGCAACAAGCCATTCAACTATTTGGCAATGTATTTCGGCAAAATTACGGCATGTCCGAGGCAACCCAACCTGTCCTTAGCCTGACACCGGCCGATTTAGCTAGCCTGGCGGAGGAAAAACGCCGTCGTCGTCTGGCTGCCGCCGGTCGACCTGCTCTAGGCATCGAAGTACGCCTTGTCGATGAGCAGGGACATGATGTATCTCAAGGCCAGGAGGGAGAATTGATCATTCGCAGTGCAACCGTCATGCAGGGCTACTGGAACGACCCACAGGCCACCCGAGCAGCTATCGACGCGCAAGGCTGGCTACACACTGGCGACGTCGCCCAACAAGATGATGAAGGTTTCTTCTATATTGTCGGGCGTCAGAAGGAGATGATTATCAGTGGCGGTTTTAACATCTATCCGCGTGAAGTGGAGCAAGTCATTGAAAGCCATCAAGGGGTACAAGAAGTAGCGGTTATCGGCATTCCCGACGACATTTGGGGCGAAACCGTCAAGGCCCTGGTGGTGCCGAAACCCGGCAGCACGATTACCGAAGCCGACATCCTGGCATTATGCCAGCAGCACATTGCGTCCTATAAGAAACCGAGATCGGTTGATATCGTCGACCGCCTGCCAAAAAACTTTCAAGGGAAAATTATCAAGCGGTTATTGCGAGAGCGCATCATCAACGCCCATTAAAGCGTTGCGCTATCTGAGGAGAAGCCTGTGAATCGCCCGGCCCAGCAGTTTCGGATCATTGGCAGCAGCGTCACAAAGTTAGATGCAGCCGAAAAAGTTACCGGTGGCGCCTGCTTTGGTTCCGATGTTGTCATACCGCGCTTGCTGGTCGGAAAAATTTTACGCAGCCCACATGCCCATGCGATCATCAAACATATTGACCTTAACGACGCCATCCGCCTAGCAGGCGTTAAAGCCATTATTACAGGCAGCGATTTCCCCCGCTTACGCCATAACGGTTCTGGGGGTGTAACTCAGCATGACGAATTTCTAAGTCAAGAAGTCATGGCACGAGAAAAAGTTTACTTCCACGGACAAGCCGTTGCGGCCGTCGCGGCAATCTCACAGGCAGCAGCAGAGGATGCCCTGGCTAGCATCCGGGTTGAATACGACGTCTTGCCCCACGTCATTGATGTGCACGATGCCATACAACCGAACGCGCCGCTGTTACATGACCAACTATATACCAAATATGGCGACGGCAAAGCCACCACCCCAAGTAATATCGCCGAACATTTGGTCATGCAGCGTGGCGATGTGGAAAGCGGTTTCGCGCAAGCCGATATCGTTTTCGAGAGAAGCTTTAAAACGCAAGGCGTCCATCAAGGCTACCTTGAACCGGACTGCGAAGCAGCGGAGTTCAAACCAGATGGGTCGCTGGTGGTGTGGGCAAACACCCAAACCACCTTTCACCAACGCCATGACCTGTCTGTTGTCCTCGACATGCCGCTGCACAAAATCCGTGTCATACCGACCGAGGTAGGCGGCGCCTTTGGCGGTAAGGAATCCGTACGACTATCCGCCGTTTGCGCCTTGTTATCGCAAAAAACCGCCCAACCGGTACGCATCACCTTGAGCCGAGAAGAAGTTCTACAAGCAACCGGACCTGGCGGACCAACGGTATCGACAATCAAAATCGGCGCCAAACGAGATGGTACACTAAGCGCTATTCAGGCCCGTATTCTGTATGATGCCGGGGCGTTTCCAGGCGCCCCGTTACGCTCTGCAATTCGCCGGGTGTTTTCGCACTATCGAACCCCCCATCTAAAAATCGACGCCTATGATGTGCTCACCAACAAACCACACGTTGCGGCTTATCGGGCGCCGGGCGCCACACCGACCAATTTTGCCCTTGAATCGGTCATCGATGAGATAGGCCAAAGCCTAGGCTTGGACCCGATCGACTTTCGCCTTAAAAATGTCAGCCGAGCCGGCGACCCGATGCCGGATGGGGTCATCTTACCCTCGATTAGCCTCGTAAACCTGCTCGAGCAAGTCCGGCAGCATGCGTGTTGGACGACACCCCTCAGTCAGCCTAATCAGGGCCGTGGCATTGCGTTAGGCGTGTGGACGATGCCGGGCGGCACCACTAGTTGCCATATTATCTTGAACCCAGACGCCTCCGTCACCCTAGTGCTCGGCACGGTGGACTTATCCGCCACCCGCACCAGTCTGGCCATGGTGACGGCGGAAACTCTGGGGCTCGATCTGTCTGATGTCCGTGTGGTCATTGGTGATACGGATACGGTGGCTTTTTCAGACCCCAGTGCCGGTGACCGTATCACCTATATCACCAGTAAGGCGATTCTGCAGGCTGCTCAAGACCTGCAAAATCGATTACAAGCTCGTGTTGCTGAGACATTTAATGTCCCACCCAGTCAAATTGTCTATCGAAACAAGCGCTTCAGCGTGCAAGGGGCGCCGGAAAAGGTTTTAACGTTGGCTGAACTGGCGGCACGATCCGTACAGGGCGATGCAACAGTGCAGGGGTTTGGTAGTGCAGCTGAAACCTTCAGTACGGTTGCCATTGCGCCAAACGCCGCTGCCCACATCGTGGATGTCGAGGTGGATCGTGAGACTGGTCAGGTGCAGATTCTCAACTATACCGCATGGCAGGACGTCGGAACTTGCGTCAACCCGGATCAAGTACAAGGTCAAATACAGGGTGGGGCAACGCAGGGCATTGGCTGGGCGCTGTCAGAAATTTGTGACGTGGATCAACATGGCGCTATGCGTAACGCCAATCTGCTCGATTACCGTATGATGACCAGTCTCGACCTGCCGCCAATCGGGGCCGCCATCGTCGAAATTCCTTCTGATGACCACCCGCTCGGCATTCGCTCCGTTGGGCAGGTGCCGATTGTGCCGCCTGCAGCTGCGCTGGCTAACGCCATTGCCCGTGCCACCGGGGTGAGAATATCGGAACTACCGATGACACCGGAGCGGATTTATTTGGCCTTAAAGACATCAGCTCATTGACTGTCCAGGCGATCACCAGCACGACATCCCTAAAGCGCTTGTTGATGCTTCCGTAACCGATCTTGAGCTCCTCGACCTCGTTGCCCAAGGCAGATGCCTTTTTACCCCCTTCGTGCTAGGCTACCCCTGTCCGAATGGCTAAACGAGAAATAGGGTGTTAACGGGTAAAACTGGAGTGAAATCGTACAATAGGGTATGTGAAATTGCTTTAGAGGACTTCTATGGACCGAAGCGATCGTTCCTGGCTGATGAGCCGTCTGACGCCGTTACTGGAGAACCTGCAGTCGTCGCAGACGACGATCTTGATCGGCACCGCGCTCATCGTAGGGGTGGGCGCCGGCGTTGGTGCCATCATCTTTCGCTGGCTGATTGACACGGCCACGCACGTGGCCTTTACGGGTGGCAGCAGCGCCCTGGCCTTTCTCGGGCCGTACTATGTCATCCTCATCCCCGCCATTGGTGGGCTCTTTGTCGGGCCAATGATCTATTTCTTTGCGCGCGAAGCCAAAGGCCATGGCGTCCCGGAAGTCATGGAGGCGGTTGCCCTGCGCGGCGGACGCATTCGTCCTATCGTCGTCATCATCAAGTCGCTGGCCTCGTCCATCTGTATCGGCAGCGGGGGGTCCGTGGGCCGAGAGGGTCCGATCGTGCAGATCGGCTCGGCGCTGGGTTCGACGATCGGGCAATGGTTCAACCTGTCTGACGACCGTATTCGGAATCTAGTGGCATGTGGCGCCGCCGGAGGCATCGCCGCAACCTTCAACGCCCCCATCGCTGGCGTCATCTTCGCCCTAGAAGTCATCCTGGGTGATTTTAGCGCCAGCTACTTCAGCACGGTGGTCATCGCCTCCGTCACGGCCAGTGAAATCGCGCGCCTCGCATACGGTGATGTCCCCGCCTTTATAGTGCCTTCCTATACCCTGGTGAGTCCATGGGAGTTTCCACTGTATGCCGTGTTGGGCATGCTTGCCGCGCTGCTGGGTCTGGGCCTTTGTGGTCGTGCTCTACCGGTTCGAGGATATCTTCGACGCCTGGAGTTTCCCGGAATATTTAAAACCGGCGGTGGGCGGGCTGTTGATCGGTACGGTCGGGCTCTTCTTCCCCCAAATTTTTGGCGTCGGTTATGAGACCATTGAGCAGGCCCTAGATAGCAATGCCTCCCTGCGCCTGATGGCCATCCTGATGGTGGTGAAGTTGTTGGCCACCTCACTCACCATTGGCTCCGGGGGGTCGGGCGGGGTGTTTGCCCCTTCGTTGTTTCTGGGCGCCATGCTGGGCGGCAGCTTTGGCACGGTCGTCCATACCTTGTTTCCTACGCTCACAGCGCCGTCTGGCGCCTATGCCCTAGTGGGGATGGCGGCCGTGTTTGCAGCAGCCGCCCGTGCCCCCATCACATCCGTCCTCATCCTGTTCGAGATGACCGGCGACTACCGCATCATCCTGCCCTTGATGCTAGCCACGGTCGTCAGCACGTTACTGGCCGAGCGCCTGTACGGAGTCCATCTACACCTTGAAGCTCAGCCGCCGCGGGGTGCGCCTGGAGCGCGGGCGTGATGTTGACGTCATGCAAACGGTACGCGTCGACGAGGTGATGGACGCCCAGGTGGACACGGTGCCAACCACGATGGACCTCTCAGCCCTGGTCCGGGCTTTCGAGCGCACGCACCACCACAGCTTTCCTGTCCTCGACGCCCACGACGAGTTGTATGGCATGATCGGCATCCAGGACGTTGAGCGCGTGCTGTCCGAAAGAGCCGTCGACGGCCTGGACTGCCGGTGACATCGCCGTAACGAGGTTGGTCACGGTGTATCCTGACGAGCCCGTTTCCCATGCCATCGAACGCATGACGCCGCGCGACCTGAGCCGTCTTCCAGTGGTTGAGCGAAGCAACCCTCGCCGCCTCCTTGGCCTCATTCGGCGGGATGACATCGGCCGGGCGTATAACGTGGGCATCATGCGACGGACAGAGCGCCAACATCGTGTTGATCAACTGCGCACGGGGCCGGTTATGGACTCCGAGGTTATGGTATTCGACATCCACCAACACTCGCCCGCGGTAGGCAAGATGGTGCACGAAATTCGCCTGCCCGAGGACTGTCTCCTAGTCGCCATTCGGCGGGGTACGCAGCTCATTGTGCCCCATGGACCCACCGCCACTCGCAGCCGGCGACCGCATCACGATATTTGGGACGCGTGAGGGTCTAGCAGCGCTCAAGACATCATCTGTCCAGGCGTATTTCAATGACTGATCGCTTTTAGACCCTGTTCGAACGCGTCGAAATATTGGCAGAAACGTATCACGCTGGGCCGTTAATCATCATCGATTGGCAGTGAAAGAGTACGCTGGGTTTAGCCTTCTAGACACGGGCTCGGAAGGCAAACAGCACTTGGCCAGTCGGGCGCATCAAGTCGCTGGCCTCGTCTATCTGCATCGCGGTACCGGGGGTCAGTGGGCCGGGGGATCGTGAAATGAATACAATATTGAGTCTCGGGTTCATTTTGATTGTTGGTTTCTTTTCTGCCAGAATTATTAATAAGATTAAACTACCTTCAGTAACTGCTTATCTTGTTTTAGGGATAATAATAGGACCCTCAGTGTGTAATTTACTTTCAGCCGATTTGCTTAAATCGAGTGGTTTAATCTCCAATATTGTATTAGGATTTATTGCATTTACAATAGGTTAAAACTTTTTACGAGATACATTTATCAGGATCGGTAAACAGGTCTTATGGATTTCTATACTAGAGGCAACAGGTGCTTGGCTATTGGTAACGTTTGTGTTTTGGATAATCCTAAGACAACCATTATATATTTCATTAATTTTTGGCGCTATTTCTGCGGCTACAGCACCTGCGGCTACCCTTATGGTTATTAGGGAGAATAATGCAAAAGGACCGTTTACTGAGACACTATTAGGAGTTGTGGCAATTGATGATGCATGGTGCCTTATTATTTTTGCGTTTTCTTTAGCTATTGCCAAGTCGCTATTTATTCATGAAACCAGTACATATTTTTTGCTCCAAACATCAGCTCACGCATTAGTTGAGATTGGGGGTTCGTTTGTTCTGGGTTAGGGTGTCTAAATCGGCCCATTGGCCTTGACCACTTTTTGGACCTTTAATATTTTCTCTAAGTCCAATGGTCACAAGCATTAGGAGCGATTTTTCTGGGTCCAAAAAACGGGCAATGAAATTAGCCCAAAACCGGCGTTT
>JAPULM010000447.1 GCA_027294925.1 bacterium | reverse complement strand
CGAGCGCTACGCTACGCTACGCATAATCCTCCGCATCCGCTACCAGCTTCGCACGTACAGGATTCGGCTCGACACAATGCGACGTTGCCAGCAGAGACCGTTCATCCGTAGGAAAGGACGAAAATCGACCCTGCCACAAATAGCCGCACTACCCTTCACGCAGGTTGATCATACGCCTATAGCGGCGCTGTGTCGCTTGGTACAACAACTCGTGCTATTCTTGCCATACTGATATCATACGTACATCAGGTTATGTCGTCAACAATAAGTATTGTGTCCCCGTATAGGCGTATATCGTATATCCAGCCTTGATCTCGATAGAACGTCAGTGGTACAGTGACACGGTCACGACCACTGGGCGAACCACCCTATACCTGCCTTTCCCTCAAAGGCGGACGATCTGGAGAGAGGCATGACGACCTACAAGAAATTCCTGCCCCAGCCAACCCCGGAAACTGAAGACTACTGGGCTGCACTCAAACAACACACGTTGATGTTGCAACGTTGCAAGGTGTGCCAACGGGCCTATTTTTATCCACGCCCATTCTGCCCGCAACTTGATTGTCACTCCCGTCAGGTCGAGCGTTTTCAGGCCAGCGGCATGGGTACGCTCTATAGCTATGTGATAAACACGCGTCCCATGCCCGGCTTCGAAGACGACGTGCCTTATGTGATCGCGGTGGTCGAATTGGACGAGGGGCCGCGCTTGATGACCAATATAGTCGACGTTGCGGGAGATGAGGTGACTGCCAAAGCCGCCGCCCTTCAGGTTGGCGCCGCAGTTGAGGTGGTCTACGAGCAAGCCACCGATACTATTACCCTGCCGAAATTTCGGCTGCGCACGCCAGCGGAGGGCTAAGCCATGTTTGACATTGCAAAACTTCGTCGTCTATCTGGAACCTGCGCCATCGTCGGCGCGGCGGAATCGACTGCTATGGGGCGTGTCCCGGACCAATCGGCCTTGCAACTCGCCGCCGATGCGGCGTTTAACGCCCTGGAAGATGCCGGGCTGCAGAAAACCGATGTTGATGGTATTTTAACCGCCAGCTTTAGTCCAGCCGCATTTGGCGAATACATGGGCATTGCCCCGAGATTTCTCGACGGCACGGCGGTAGGCGGCTGTTCATACATCATCCACCTCAGCCATGTGGCCGCAGCGCTGCATGCCGGGTTGTGTGAGGTAGCGTTAGTGGTACACGGTGAAAGCGGCTATTCCCGGCTTGGCATGCCCGGTCTGGGTAACCAGGCCCCAACCCCAACCGGACAGTTCGAGGGTCCCTGGGGCGTGCGCGGCGCGCCGAGTGGCTTTTCGATTCCCGTGCTGCAGCATTTTGCCAAGTATGGCACCACCAAGGACCATCTTGCCGAAGTTGCGGTGGCCACTCGCAAGTGGGCCAATCTCAACCCCCGAGCCTACATGCACGACAAGACCATGAGCGTCGAGGATTATCACAATTCCCCGTGGGTAGCTCACCCGTTCCAACTCTTTGACTGTTGCCTGGTCACTGACGCCGGCGGCGCCTATGTGGTCACCACGACCGAACGCGCCCGCGATCTCAAACGCCCTCCGGTATCGGTCCTGGGCTGCGGTGAAGGCACGGAACACCGCAACGTTAGCATGATGCACGATTTTACCACCTCGATTGCGGCCAAACATTCCGGCGAGCGGGCCTTTGCGATGGCCGACGTGACGCACAGCGATCTGGATGTGGTCAACCTGTACGACGCCTTTACGTTTACCCCGATTCTGGCCCTGGAGGATCTAGGATTTTGCCAGCCCGGCGAAGGCGGGCCATTCGTGTCAAACCAACGCACCGCTCCCGGCGGGGATTTCCCGATGAATACCAACGGTGGCGGTCTCTCCTATACGCACACCGGGATGTACGGCATGTTCTGTATTCTAGAGGTAATTCGGCAGGTCCGCGGCGATTTCGCCGGCACGCCGCGCCAGGTGCCCGATGTCAAGATTGGCCTGGCGCATGGTCCGGGCGGTTATTTTTCGGCCGCCGGCACGGCCATTCTGGCGTCAGTGTAGAGTTGTAGCAAGTACGCAGCGGCGATTGTCAGCTACAATGTCGAGCACGGGATACAGATTCACATTCGCCAATGCAAATATCTCAATACAGAAACCTATGGTTTCGAGCCCTACTGCAACAACCCCGGAAGCCTGCTTGAGAGAATCTCCTCCGCTTCCTCGGCCATGCGGCGGATAAGCTCGCCGGCCGAAGGGATGTCGCGAATCAGGCCCGCGTGGTGGGCGCGGTCGAAGTAGGATTTTAGGTTCTGGTCCCGCTTTGGGCAGGCGAACGCCATCACGGCGGGATGCTCATCGAGGCCGCCTGCCTCGCTCACTGCCGCTACCAGATCCGGCTGGGTATGGCCACCCCCCATGCCGCCGAGAGCGATAGGATAGTCGATTTCCAGCGGGTCACAGACACGGGTCCGGATCATCGCTGTCTCCACGATTGTCGATTTTGTTCGCCATCTAAACAGCGAAATTGCGCCTAGACAAGCCGGTGCTACTTTTGGCAGGCTTTGACCCCTAAAGCGTCTTCAGTGCAGGAATGACCTCACGACCGAGTAGCTCCAGCGACCGCATGGTTGCCTTGTGGGGCATGGCACCGGCCTGTGCCTCCAACAGCAGCGAGCCAAACCCCAGGGTTTGCTTCATATAGCCAAGCTTCTCGAGTACGGTCTGTGGGCTACCGACGACCAAATGGTACGCCTCCTGCAGTTCTTCGTAGCTCATTTCATGTAAGGGTTTTCGAGCCCCGCTGGGTGCGCCACCACTATGCGGGCGCAGCGCTCGGCGCCGGCCGACATATCCCGGCGGCGCCCAGTATTCCGCCGGACCCCGCAGGGGGTGCCCCATACGCCACATGTAATGCTTGCCGATCTCCTGCGCCTCTTCGTCAGTGTCGGCACAGACGCAACAGACCATATAGGCAAAATTCGACGCGTCGGCTTCATACCCGGCTGCCACGGCGTGCTCGCGGTATTTATCGTAGAGGCGCACGCTCGCATCCATTGGCACCAGGAAGGCCGCGTAGGTATAGCGATGGCTGGCGGCCCACTCGATGGTCTCCGGACTGCCGGTGCCCGGCACCCAGATCGGCGGGTGTGGCTTCTGCACGGGTAGTACCCAGGGATTGATGACGCGAAAATGATAATGCTTGCCTTCCCAGCGAAACGGCCCGGGACGCGTCCAGGTGGCCAGCATGAGATCGTGGCACTCTTCAAACCGTTCGCGGTTGTGGTTGGGGACGATATTGTTCACCCACGATTCGATCCCGATACCACGCACGACACCAGCGACGATGCGGCCGCCCGAAATAACATCGGCCATCGCCACCTCTTCGGCCAGGCGCACCGGATTGTCATTCGTCGGCAGCATATTGCCAAGCAGGAGAATTTTGCACCGTTTGGTAATACGGCCGAGGACGGCGGCCGAGAGATTAACCGCCACATCCATACAGGAAGGGGTGTTATGGTGCTCGTTGATCATCAAGCCGTCAAAGCCGACATCTTCGGCCCATTGGTATTGATCAAAGTAGTTTTGAAACAACCCATGGGCTGTATCAGCATCATAATATTGGTTGGGAAAGGTCAGGCGCATCGAGGGATATTTTTCAGCTTCTCGCTCGTCAAAGGCGGCATACGGCATTTCGGTAAAGTAATAGACATCTAACATGGACTTCTCCTCACAGGTGTGGGGCGTCAGGCGGCGGTCAAAAATGGCACGACCGTGTTGAGAAATTCCTGTGGCTTTTCGAACTGGGGCGAGTGACCGCAGCGGTCGATCAAAGACAGCTGCGCGGTGGGAATGGCCTGCTGGTACAGGGTGCCGCATTCCGCCGGCACAATGGCATCCTGTTTGCCCCATACGATGAGGGTTGGCACCTGTACCTGGGCCATTAGATCGGGCATCTTGGGATTGTACATATAGGGCTTCCAGGTAAGCAACGCCGACATTTCGCGATCCCAGGCTGCGGTTTGGCGTTCCTCGTGGGTCGGCTCTTGGCCGAACAGGGTCTCGTAATCCGGTACCTGAGAAGTATCGTAAAACCGCAAGGCCGCGACTTCTTCCGGGGTGATGAGGAAGATGTCGGCAATTTCGCCCGTGCGAGGCTTGATCCCCGCCGCCCCGACGAGCACCATGCGGGTGATCAAGGCGGGGTACATGGCGGCCATCTCGGCGGCCAGCCAACCGCCCATGGAAAAGCCGAGCAGCGGCAAAGGGCCCAATTGCAAGGCGTCGATAAACCAGCGATAACAATACGCCAGATCGTGCACCCGTTCCATCCAATCCGGACGATCCGAGGTCCCGAAGCCCGGATGTGAGGGCGCATAGACATGGAAATGGGCCGCGAGAGCCTCATGATAGGGCTGCCAGGCGGGATTCCCTCCTGCCCCATGCAGAACCAACAACGGCAGCCCTTGTCCACCGTGAAACAGCTGGATGTTCATTCCTGCCACCGAGATCATCTCTTCCTGCCAAGCATTTGTCACTCTCGATACCCTCCACCACGTTGATCGTAGGTCGCCGACCCATGATGTTGACCGGTCTCCTCGTCGAGTTCATCTTGCGGGCAAACATTATAACGCTCTTCGCCACGCAGGGATAGGAAAAAACGGTTCGCCCAACCATTTCTATCCCCAAGCAAAGAATTAAAGGGTAACGCGGAACATCACTTGGTCCAATAGATGTCCGTCTTCTGTCACAATCTCAACCCGCCAGGAACCAACACGGGTCGGACTTTGTAGGGTGACATTGCTCCAGGTCCGTGTGCGGGGATACTTGATGACGAGAGGAATCTCGGTGTACTTGCGGCCTTCGTGATAATAGATGTGTTTGAGAACGTAAGGCAGGGATTGGGAGTGGACGTTCATCCAGATATGGGGATTGTTGTGTTCATTCAGGGCAAAAACGGATTGGTCACCAATGCATTGCCGCGCTTCAACTTCCAGGCAAGCCAGGCTTTGGATGATCTCGATACCAGACAACGGAGGCGTGGCGGGCGATGAAGGTTTCGACCCTGCTGCCGTCACCACGGCGGTCTTCGGCGTGGCCAGAGGTGCAACTCCGGAAGTGGGGCCGTGTGCAGACGGCAGGGTTGTGGCCGGCGCCACTTCAGGAGCGAGTGTCTCGGCAGAAGATAGCGCTTTCCCGCGCTCGGCTGCTGGGGACCATACTCGCACCGAGAGGGAAGCCGCCGAGGTCTCAGCAGCGCGAAATTCCGGAGTGCTTGCACGGTTCGTGGCGGCTGAGACCTCCCGGGCCGATGCAAGAAGCGCAAAATCGAGAGGGGCTTTAGGTAGTGCTACTGAGATTGCTTGCTTCTTCAGGGGAAGCGGCGGGGGAGCGCCTCTAATCCCCGCGTTTTTCGCTACATGATATCCAACCGTGGCCAACAGCAGCAGCGGTACCCACACCTTGAAGCCTAGACCTGCCTTTCTTTTCCTCCCATAGGTCTGTCGGTGACCGAGCAGGCTCGATCGCAGCTCCCATAACTTCTGTTGATGCCTCGGATCATCAATTTCATCGAATTCAGCATTTTCTATAGACATGTGTGTTGCCCCCACTCTAGGTTGATTACATCTCTATATTAAGATAATGATAGCCAAATTTGCGTGTTGGAGCCTACAAAACTTGCCGACCCGCTATATTTAGGGTCTATTCCTTACCCACAGAGTTCCCTATCATAACATAGCTCAATAACAAAACCTCGTTGACGAAGCGTGCAACCTCACGCACGGCCTCATCCAGGATACACAGGTAACAACCTTTGGTAAAGCACCTGTCTATAACCTAGCGGAGATCATCAAGAAGATCTGACACACTTTTCGCGTTAAAATGCGTTATGCTGGGGTTCGGATGGTGGTGGGTTTCGAATGGTGGTACATCGAAAGGTTTTTACTCCGCTATCCGGCTTGCCACTGGAAGAAAAAGGGGACGGATTTATTTTATTTTTCTATGTGCGGTTGGTGAATATGCCGAAGGGGGCGATTTGAACCCGACAGCATGCCTTCCACCAACAGGACACCCTACGGACAATCACTGGACATATCAGGCCAAGCGGCGCGAAAAGCCAGTCATCTCACCCCTACAACGTCCCTGGTATACCCATAGAGCGGACACAATTGGACACCTGAAGCATGCACATAGCATGCAACGCTTCCCGCCAGCTTGCGATTGGTCATCGATGACATACCAGCCTGAGAACCGAGCGCATTTGTATGACAATCATCTTTTACCTCTCGATACAATGGGTGTATGATGCGTATTAGAAGTGCAACCTGATGCGAGTGGAGTTTGAGTACGCCCTTCTGCTTGCCTTGGGTGTACATGTATGGTTATATTTTTCCATCTGAACGGGCATCGAACAGGGTGATATGTGGCAAGACTATCTTTCCAAATCGGAGCTTAATCTGGCTGCTGCAGAACGTGATCTGGAGTCTGGCAGTTATGATCCCTGCGTCAGTCGAGCCTATTTCTCAGCCTTCCAGGCTGCGATTGCTGCCCTCCTTGCCCTGACGGATTTTCAGCGCAGAGGGAGATACTGGGACCACGGTGAAATTACCGCCGAGTTTGTCCGCCGCCTGATCCACAGACGAAAGGTCTTTCCCCAGACGATGGCCAGTACACTGGACGACCTGAAATCGCGACGCCATCAGGCGGATTATGACCACAGGCAGATCAGTCAAAGGGTTGCCGAGCGGAGCCTCGGCAAGGCCAGACAGCTAGTGCAACAGGTTCATATCACTTTACAAGAACAAAGGACGCCATAACCATGTCTTTGGAAGCGGTATCTCACCATTATGGCACCTATTTTTCTGAACTGTCCTATCCGGAACGCCGGGCGGCCATTCGGTACATTGATGAACTGTCGCGACGCTATCCAGACCTGGCGGCCAAGGCCACTGCCGGCCCGGGAAACGAAGGTACGGTCTATGTCTATGCCCCGGTGCCTACCGAAGACGATCAGAACATTGAAATCTATGAAGCATCAGCTGACGTCGCCATCGATATTCTACTGGATACCGGTATTTCGATTGCCTTGATGCCAGGTCCGGAATAATTGTGGATAGGAATCAAGGGATGAATAGCCGCCCACGTCATGATCAGCCAGAATCAGCATGCGTGACGTCTTTCTTACGACGCGCACGTAGCCGTCGTTCCAATTCTCTAGAGGATTTAGCCCGACCAGCTTCGACATGAGGCTGGTTTTGCTGTTGCACGCGCTGCAAGATCTGGTTATATTTGGCCTCTACGTCTGACCTGGGGCGTCTAAAAGCGAGCATTAGGGGTCGATATTTCTTGCCCGGAATTTGGCCTCGACGCTCCCCACAATTCTGCAACCATCCTTGATGGCCCTCATGGTAGTGGAAATGACAGGCACTATCGTTTTCATGCTCAAATTGGCAAAACCCACCACCGCGAAATGACATGAAAGCGGTGTCGCAACAAATCCACTGCTCACAACAGCGCGTTTTGACCAACGCTACCTGACGACTGCCACCGAACCGACAATGCTCTCCAGCAATCGGTTTCGCTTCCATCCGGTTGTAAGTCAAAGCCTCTTCTCCATAGGCAGCGACTGGGCGGCTCAGGTGGACGTCCACCCCACGCCCAGCCTATACTCAATCACACCTTCTCTCAAGGGCCATGGTGATCTCGTGGCTTTCGATCTCGGATGCACGCCAAGGACAACTCAGACGATGAGCTCACCCTATAAAGTCAAGCAAAGTCGACAACAGTGGCAGCAAAAAGCCACAAGCCGGGCCGATGACAATCGCTACCTGCGCAAAGCACTGCAGCGTGTTAAACGGGAGCGAGATGCGTATAAGAAACGAGCCAAGCAGACCGAGGCCGAGCTCAGCGCCCAGCGTCTCGCCCTGCCGGACCGCCTACGTAAAGTCGATTGGGTCCAAATCAGCCTCCCACTCTTTGTCGATGCTCGACATCTCAAACCAAGCGTGTTGGCTGGTCTGGCCCCTCCCAAGACGTCGACCAAAGGCCGTTTTATGCACCTCCATCGCCTCGTCAAGTGGGCCGATCGACGGCTACACCATGCCGCGCCGGGGCGAACCCGAGCGCGGTCGGCCTTCGCCAAACTGCGAGCCGCTCTGGCTCAGCTGGCCGCTTGCAAATCCTTCATCACCTTGTTCCGGCGTGGTGCCGAGGCGCAACGGGTGCTGGAGATCAGTGTGGCGCAGCAGCAAGAGGTGATCGGCTCGGTGTCCTCGCTGACCAAGCAGAGGCGTTACGTGCTGCCCAACCCCGGCAGTCTTGAAAGCCGGTTCGAGGCGGATCGCCATCACCACGTGGAGCTGCTTGGCGGCTCCAAAAACCGTTCAAAAAGTGCAGTAATCTCCACATTATCAAATGGCTATGAATTATTACAGGGGGCACCCTTGGAGGTCGATGACGAAGTGACCATGCCGCTAAACAACGTACTGTCGGTGACTTCCATGGCCCGATAAAATCTCTAGGCATACCGAAGAGCCAAATACCGGGGAAATTTTCGGCGTCGATTTAGACGCCCCAGAATTAGCCCGGGTACTCCACCGAGACCCTAAAAGTATCAAGCGTGCTGTGGACCGGCAAGAGCTTCCTCCGCCTTTTCGTTTCATCGGCCGCAACATCTGGACCGTAGGCGCAATTATCCGTCACGTCGAGGCTGCAATCGATCGTGCCAACCACGATGTCAGCATTGCCTCATACAAGATCACCGAACTCGCATCCTATCGAGGGTAAGACTATGGCAGGCGTACGCTCCAAACCCCTCCGTTCCGGCAAGTATCAAGGGTGGTTTATCGACCGTACTGGCAAACAGCGCTATTTCGTCGGCACCAGTAATAAAACACAAACCCGCCGCATGGCCAAACGTCTCGAGGACGAACACCGTCAGATGCGCTATGGGTACAAGCCACTCCCCAAGGTGGAGGACCAGCATGCCTTGCGCCCTCTGAACAGTGTCGTTGTTGAATATATCGCCTGGGACAAAAGCCAGGGCGGCAGAGGCGGTAGGGCTTGGAGTCTTACCCATACCCGCAAGCGACAGCGGCAGCTTGATTGGTGACAGGAATCTCTCGGCCTACAGGAACTTGGCGATTTAGTCGGATGTCTTCCGAAAGTCGAAGCTGCACTTCGGATGCTTCAGGGGCAAGGGAGAACCGGGGAAACGCTTACCAACTATGCAGAAACGCTGCGCGCCTTTTGCCGCTGGTGTGTCGAGCGCGGATATCTGGCAAACGACCCGCTTATAAAACTCAAAGGCTTTGATACGACCCCAACCGTCACGCGACGTGCTTTAAGCATTGCCGAAATCCGGCGGTTGCTTGACCACTGCCCGTTTGACCAGCGACTGCTCCTTGAAATGGCCTTTTGCTCGGGGTTGCGTGCGGGAGAACTCCGACACCTCACCCCGAAACATCTTGATACAAACCGATGTGGTCTCCACTTAGAGAGTGCCTGGACAAAAAACCGACGATCGGACTTTCAGCCGCTACCTGCAACGCTGATTGAGCGGCTGACAACCTGGGTTGAAACCGGTGAAGTGCGTCGCCTCTATGCCATCAACTATGAACGGGCAGGCGTAAAGAGGACGTATCCGGACGATCCCCTGTTGTTATGTGCCGAGCGACCCGGCCCGGTCACTCGATCGAGCCCTCAAGGCCGCTGACATCTCGAAAATGACCTCAGCGGGCAAAGTCGATTTTCACGCCTGTCGTGTGGCGTATATCACCATGCTATTTGAGAACAGGGCGACGCTGAAAGAAGTACAAGAGCTTGCGCGGCATATTACGCCACATCTCACGACAAACGTCTATGCCAGGGTACGCGATGAGCAATTAGCAGGACTTGTTGAGCAAGTCGGTGAGGCACTGGTACCGACAGCCACGCATGTACATAGCATGCACGATGAGATCATGGGAACGGACGATGTGTCCGCCGTTGACGGGGAAACAGACAATGCCGAAGGGGGGATTTGAACCCCCACGCTATTGTGACCAACAGCATCATGCAAGTTATTGTTTTGCAAGGCAATAGTCTCTTCATCCTGTTTCGCCTGGACATCGGATGACACATATGTGTCACACGTCATAGCGCCATACAGCGTCTCAGCAACCCGCTCAATCACTGTATTCTGCTGTCCTTCCCGGCTTCGCGCGTAGATATTCATGGTCATGTCTGGGGTAGCATGCCGCGCCATATCTTGAGCCTCTTTGGGATTCGCTCCATGTTCAATTAGCAAGGTAACATAGGCAACCCGCGACGCGTGAAAATCGACTTTTCCCTCTTCCGTGACTTTCTTAATCCCCGCCGTTTTAAGGTCCCGATCCAAGGTACGCGCAGGGTCCGATGGCACGTAAAGTAAAGGATCGCTCGGAGCTTTACATATTGTGCCAGGTCGTGCATAGAAGCGATCGTAAAGGCGTAAAGGCTCACCAGAACGGGCATAATTGGCTAGTCGTTCCAGAAGTATAACAGGCACGGACTGGAAGCCATCCTTACGGCCTTTCGTCCAGTCAGCCTTTAAGTGAAAACCCCTACGCTGCATATCGAGATGTTTGAGACCCAGATTGCGCAGCTCTTTGGCACGGAGACCAGACAGCAGAGCCACCTCATACAAGAGTTGCCGATGTATAGGGCAGACAGCTAGCAGGCGTGTGATTTCATCAATGGTCATTGCTCGACGTCGAGTCTTTGGTGTCTTGTCGAAAGAACCAAGGGCTTGCAGAGGGTTAGCAGTGAGATATTTCCGCTGCACACACCATGTGCAGAAGGCCTTAAGAGATTCAGCATAATTGGCTAATGTCTCCCTGCTCTCCCCTCCCGATGTAACGTGTGTAGTGCTGTCTCAACCCGAGTTACGCATCCAATTAAATCCGCGGTGGTTTTCAATTGCAGATAATGCTGCCACCATTGTAGATGCTCGCGACGTTTGCGGACATGTTCCTCTCCCCAGGGACGTCCACTGCGGCCACCCTGGATTTGTCCCCAGGTAAGATATGCGTCTATGACATTTGCAGTTGGCGCGTCATACGTCTGCGAAGCAGGTGTTGGACGGTATCCGAGTCGAATTTCCCGATGCTCGTCCTCTTTTCGCTGAGCTATGCGTAGTGTATCGCCACGACTACGCGTTCCCGTAAAGAAGCACCGTTTGCCTGTGTAGTCGATATACCAACCTTGATATCGATCGCTTCGTTGTCCATGACTAATACATAACCACGCACTCCCGTGCACCCGACAAAGCCAACCACACGACCCCCCAGCATCTCCTTACCTCCAGTGGCTTCAGTGAGGGCACCGCCCAAGTGCTGAGATATGCCGGCGTGTTGGCTGGTGCTGGCGCTTTTGCAAGTCGCGTAACGCCATCTGCGCCACAGCAGCGAGTAGGCATAGCTCGGGTGCTGGGCGGGGATCGGGGGGAGGCTTCCAGGGCGAGCTGGGGGATGGTGGCGGGGTTCATGGGGATGCGCCGTGATTTTGATGACACCGATTCGGTGTCATCAAACTGTCCATACTTTATCCAGGCCAGGTTCGTAGAGTAGGAGCATGTGGTGAGCGAATCTAGAGGTAGACACCGTTTGGGTGTCTACCTTCCCATCATCTGCCATCAACAGGGACATCAAGTCCTGTCATTTTCGGCCTTCCAAATCAAGGACGCAATCGGCTGGACTACAACATAACGGGTCCTAGGCCGGAATGGCCAGCAGGCTATTGATCTCGCTGAGTTCACGCCACAACTTCTGCCACGTGTCGCCACCGTCGTCGCTGCGATACAGGTACCCGTAACGGCTGCCGGCCAGCATGACGTGGGGCGCATCTGGCCGTGCGTGCACGGACCACATGGCCGAATTGGGAGGCGTGGGTAGGGTCAAGCTCTCCCACGTTTTGCCCACATCTTTCGAGCGCATCACGGTGCCGGTACGCCCCGGGGTCGTATCACCGATGGTCAGAAAGACCGTTTCCGGATGGTCCGGCGGCACGAAAATGCTGCGCGGATAGGACCACGGGAATGTCTCGCGAATGTTCAGTGCCTCCCACGTGGCGCCATCATCGGCACTGGTGTAAACCTCGTTGTTCACCACCACGAAGACGGTTTTGGGAGGCCCTGCGGCCACGGCGACGCTGTGCACATCGGGATTGGGGATGGCGCCGTTGAGTGCCTTCCAAGTTGTGCCGCCATCGCCACTGCACCTCACTCCATCGACCTCGATGCCCATCCAGATATTGTCACGGTGCACCGGGTCAACGGCAATTCCGGTGATGCGCGGGATACCGACATTCGGACATTCGTCTGCGATGGCGGTCTGGCGCTCCTGCCAGGTTTTGCCAGCGTCCGTCGACTGAAACAGCGTGGCCCGACATGGTGTCCCGGTACCGGCAAACATGATCTCCGGATTGACCGGGTCGATCGTCAAAGCCCAGACGGCATACGGACTTAGCGGCGACTCTACATGTTCCCAGCTCTCACCCGCGTTGTCACTACAATACAGGCCCTTGTCCGTACCAGCATAGACGATCTCTGGCCGCTGGGGATGGTGCGCCAGCGTGCGTACCATGGCGTCGGAATGCATGCCCTGGTAAATCCCAATGCGCTGCCAGGACTCGCCATCATCGCTGCTTCGCATGACACCCTGGCCAATCGTGCCGACAAGCATAACCATCTTGTCCATTTTCATCCCTCCCTAGAAACTCCTATGGAGAAATCCCTCTTTGCGCTCTGGACCCAACATCTCGCCAGGTTTCAGAGCATTTGACGTCCCGAATCCACCTCTACGGATGCAGGCGTGCGAGGCTTGCTGTGGTGATATTCGGACAGGCCAAGGGTTGCACGTTACGACAATTAAGGCAAGAAGAATAGTGGTCGGAATGCCTCGCTGCGTAGTGGTCTCCAGAAACGGCCCAGGGATATTCAACCCGTGATATGGCCTTTGATACCTGGGGAACAACTTGCGCCAGGTTGACGTATTAGGACAAATTATTGTGGTTTAATAGAAACAGACACTTTGATAAGGGTACTAAAATAGAGCCGTCGCGCTCGGTCACGCATGACAAAGTTTGCGGGCCACAACCTGTCGCGCAGCGACTTCGTTGTGTGCCGAGCATGTTTGGCAGCTTGGAGGTGCAAGTCCTCTACACAACCTGATGGCGGTGAAGTGTTAGCGAAGCGCAAGGGCGTCGTTGTGAGGCGGGGTCTGAAGGCAGCGCGGAGCAAAACCATGACCTGACG
>JAPULM010000446.1 GCA_027294925.1 bacterium | reverse complement strand
TTGAGCGTTTCAACAACCTGCCCTTTAGCCATTTCCATGGTGACATCAGAGATCGTTTCCATGACTTGATGGTCTTTGTCGGCCAGCGACAGTGACATGGCTTTAGAGTAGAGGTAATCGCCGATTAAAATGGAAATTTCGTTGCCCCAGCGTGAGTTGACCGTCGGGTGTCCCCGGCGCAGATGCGAATTGTCAATCACATCGTCATGTAAGAGTGTTGCCGTATGAATAAATTCAATCACGGCGCTAAGGTCGTAAACCCGAGGTCCTTCATAATGACACAGGCGGGCTGTTAGGATGATTAAAACCGGACGGATGCGTTTGCCACCGCTAGAAAGTACATAGTTTGCGATATCTGATATAAAGCTGACGTCTGTCTCGAGGTGTTTGGCAATTGCTTCCTCGACCCGTTTCAGATCATCAGTAATCGAACCTACGATGGCTTGTAGTGACATGCAGATGCCGCTTTCTTATAGATTTGTGGCGATAAAGCGAGCATTAATGTAGTTGGATCCCCTGGGGATGTCAAGTGCTTTCTCTTGCTGTCGGCTGTTTCATAAGGGCCTGTAACATCAGAAGATTTGTTTTGCCTTTGTCCTGCAGTTATGCTAGGGTCATACGGTCTGCAAGCGGGACAGTGCTTATACTGCAACAAGCTACGGCTGATAGGCGGAGTTTTCTATGTCTGTTTTAGAGGGTTTAGCGCAAATACGAAGCGCCATGGATAAGTATGTCGTGGGTCACGACGACGTCAAAGAAGCCATCATGCTGGGGTTGATCGCGCGTGAGCATATCTATCTGGAAGGTCCTCCCGGCACCGCCAAAACGATGCTCGCCGAGATTATCTCGGAGGCTGCTGATCTGGTGTTTTTCTTTTACCAGTTACACCGTGACACGCGTTTGGCTGAATTGGTCGGGGATACGGTCATTTTCCGTGAGCGTGATGATTCCGGAGGCGAAATTATTCGGCAGGCGAACCGTAAAGGCGGTATCCTGACGTCGGAAATTTGTGTCCTTGATGACATTTCCCGTTCGCCAGGCGAAGCGTTGAACGTCTTGCTACGTGTGTTGAACGAACGCAAGTTCGGCGGTGAGTCAATTCCGTTGTTGACCGCAATAGCCACGGGTAATCCGACCAAGGATGACTATTACAACGAGCCGCTCGATCCCGCTAACCTGGATCGCTTTACCATCCAGATGCGGACCTTAGGCCTGGTGCAGCAGAACAAGTGGCAGAACGCAGCGCAGGTGATTGACTTGTACGCCGCGAGTTCGACAACGGAACGCATCACCGA
The DNA here is from genome assembly GCA_027294925.1 of bacterium. The sequence continues at coordinate 6,258 of JAPULM010000446.1, read as the reverse complement.
TAAAGTCGAACGCGCGGTGTTGGACGAGGCAAACAGCGTGCTGCCGACGGTCGATTTGACGGCTGAGCTGAAGCAATTATTGCTGGATTTCTTAAGCCTGCTTTTGAACGATTACGGCCTGGACGACAACAACTCATTGCTGACCGATCGGACCTTTTTGGTCAAAGCTGTCAAGATCCTCAAGGCTAAGGCGGTGCTGGAAGGGCGTGACCGCTGTGTGCCGGAGGATTTATTTGTTCTCAAGTACCTCACTACCTTCCGTATTCCTGAGGAACTCCATAATCGCATTGAGGATATTATCAGCGACCTCTTGCGAAAAAAAAAAGTAGTGTCGGAGGAGACTGAAGATATTGAGCAGATGAGCCAGGCACAGGCCGAAGAAAGCGACGAAGGCGAGCCGAGTACGGATTACAGCGCCCAGGAAGCGGCCGTCGATCATCGCAAGCAGCAGCTTGAGCTGGGCGACATGATGCAGCAAACCCTGAGCCCCAATGCAGAAAACGGCGGTGACGATACGGAAATGAATCTCGATCGTGAATCGATCGAGAATATTGAAGTGCTACTTAAGGTGCTGAAGGGGCGTATCGAGCGCAACCGCGCCGAGAAAGTGCCCCACCGTGGCGGTCAGCCTCGCAAGTATCGCCGCCTGATTTCATTCGACGATCTTGATGATACGGATCCAGTTGAAAGCGCCATTTGGTACGACAACGTCAGCCCCTTGTTGCCTCGCATGCTGCTGCGCGAGCGTTTCGACCGCGGCGGCGAGCTGGCGATTCTGCGGGATATCAGCTCTTCGATGGCCGGCGTTTATTCCAAATGGGCATCGTCGGTTATTCTGCGTTTGGTCGAGCTGGCTCGTAAGAAACGGATGCGGGTCGGCTATATCGAGTTTAATCATCTCTCCACCAAGTACCAGGTGGATGGCAAGTTTTTCGTCCGTGACTATGAAAAAGTGGCACATCGGGCCTTGAATCTCCACTGCTCCGGTTGCACCAATTACCAGAATTCGCTGGAAGATGCTTTGCTTGAGTTTCAGCGCTTTGGGCGGGGTAACCAGCATATCCTGTTTCTCACTGACGGCGTCCCGACGCAGGGTGACTGGGAGGTGAAGGCCGAACGCGAATTGGCCAAACAACTCGGAGTCGCCATCCACACCATTTTCATTGGTAAAAATAAATGCCCGCGCATCCTGGAGATGATCTCTGAGGAAACGAATGGGGCGCAGTTCCAGGCTTCGACCGACCGCTACGGGGTGATTCGAATCGAGGAGCGCAATCGGTCCGAATTCAAGCTGGCGGCTGGTGATAAAGTCTGGGGGTAACGCGCGCCCGCACACTTGGGCTGAACGCGCGGCGTAACGTATAAACGCGCTGTGTGTTTGAATGAGTTGTTGGTCTACGCATGTCCACTAGGCAATTTTACAACGTTATAAGGTAGGAGATGTCATGTTATTAGAGGGTAAAGTGGCGGTTGTTACAGGCGGTGGTAATGGTATTGGCCGTGAGATCAGCAAGCTGATGGGCGCCGAAGGCGCTAAGGTGGTGGTCAATGACCTGGGCGTTTCGGTCGATGGCACCGGTGGCACACATTCGATCGCCGATGAAACGGTTGATTTGATCAAGTCGGCGGGCGGTGAAGGCACGCCTAATTATGATAGCGTGGCGACGCCGGAAGGCGGCCAGAGCATCATTCAGACGGCGATTGACGCCTATGGCAAGTTGGATATTTTGGTCCATGTCGCCGGTATCTTACGCGATCGTATGGTTTTCAATATGTCGATCGACGAATGGGATGCGGTTATTAATGTGCATCTGCGCGGCGCTTTTTGTGTCAATCAACCGGCCTGCGTGTTGATGCGGGCGCAAAAGAGTGGTTGTATTATCAATTTTTCGTCCATTTCAGCAGCCGGCAATTCCGGCCAGGCCAACTATGCCGCCGCCAAGGCGGGTATTCTTGGCCTCACCCGCACCGTGGCGCGTGATATGTCGAAGTATGGCGTACGCGCCAATGCGATTTGGCCCGGCGCCAACACCCGCATGACGGCTACCGTGCCGGAATCCGCGCGGCAGCTTCGTGCGGATTCCGGCATTGGCGAAGCGGCTCCGGCTCCGGTGACCGAACGCAAACCTGAGCATGTGGCTTCTGTCGTGGCCTTTTTGGCCTCAGATATGGCGCAAGACATCACCGGCTGGACGGTAGGCATCACTGGCGACCGATTATCATTGATCGAAGACCCGGTTCCGGTGAGGACCGTCTTCTGCCCCGGTGGCTGGACCCTGGACAAAGTGGTTGAATTATGGCCAGTCACATTTGGCCTTGATCAGCGTCATTTGCAACGGTCCGGTCAATAGGTATAATTTGAGGGTTAGGGCATTGACCTGTGCCCTAACCCTGTTAGCCAGGTATCATACAACCCCATGTTGTGCCGTATGGAGATAAAAAGGAAGCCCTGTGATTCTCGATATGCATGTGCATACCGCCGCCTCGGATGATAGTACCGCAACCGTTGAAGGTTATATTGATCTCATTCTGGCCTACCGTGACATTCATCCCTTTGATGGTTTTATCCTGACCGAACATCGAAAGTTTACCCCTGGTCTGAACCTTGAGCGCTATTGGGACGACTATGGCGTGCGCGTGTTGCAAGGGGTTGAGATGGACACCAACCTGGGACACTTGCTGGTCTACGGCATTACCGACCGAGTATTAGAGGCGATTGATGTGACCCAACGCATGCATGATGGCCGTAAGATTATTCCTGAGATCACGCGCCTGGGCGCGGTTGCAGCGCCGTCGCACCCCTTTCGAGAATCTGCTTTTGGCGTTGTCATGCAACGCGACATCACGGAAGTTGAGGGCATCAGCATTATCGAGAGTCACAACGGCCAGAATCGTGACAAGCAAAATCAACAAGCGGTTACCCTCGCCACCCAGCATCAGTTGCGTGAACTCGGCGGCAGTGACGCACACTTTATACAGCCGGATTGGTTCTTGACCTGCGCCACTGAGTTTGATGACACAATTACATCGGAGGCGGCTCTGGTGGAAGCGCTGCATTATGGTAGCTACCGGCCGCTCATGCTGCCTTCTGCCAATGGCACCGAACTCCCCTTTTCAGGCCCTACCCTGTAAGACGAATCCTTCACCCTTTGGGCAATCCGAGCACCCGTTCAGCGATAATATTTTGTTGAATCTCGGCGGTGCCGCCAGCGATTGTCGCTGAGCGTGAGCGTAAAAACCCAAACTGCCAGGCGCCGTCTTGAATAGCATGCGAAGAGCCATGCATGAGTTGTGCGTACGGCCCTTGTATCTGCATGGCTAATTCTTGTGCACGCTGGGACAGACGCGTCAACATCAGACGATGCGCCGAGCCTTCCGGGCCAGGGGGTAGGCCACGTAAGCGTTTGGTGAGTGAGCGGTAACCGTAGTGCTTGACCGCTTCGCTCTCAATATGTAGTCGGGTAAGCTGTTGCCGCATCACCGGGTCCTTGCTGAGCCCTCGTTGGCGGGCAAGGTTGAGCAGATCGCGAACCAGCGTTTGCAAATTTGCCTGTGCCAGAATCGAGGTGGTGGCACGCTCGTGCATCAGCAAGCCGATACCGACCATCCAGCCATTGTTCAACTCACCGACCAGATTCTCCCGCGGCACCCGAACATTATCAAAAAAGACTTCATTGAATTCGGATTCCCCGGTGATTTGCTTCAAAGGGCGAATATCAATGCCGGGGCTTTTCATATCAACGATAAAGCACGACAAGCCCTTGTGTTTGGGGACATCCGGATCGGAACGCGCCAGGAGGAAGCAGTAGGCCGCATCATGCGCGTAGCTGGTCCAGACCTTCTGGCCATTGACGACGAACGCGTCACCATCCTGAACCGCCCGTGTTTGTAGCGACGCCAAATCTGAGCCTGCACTCGGTTCTGAATACCCCTGGCACCAAATGTCTTCACAGGTCAGCATCTTAGACAGATAACGCTGTTTCTGTTCTTCCGTCCCCACCTCGATCAAGGTGGGCCCCACCATCCCCAAAGCAATGCTGTTATAGGCGGTGGGGGCTTTGAAACGGGCCACTTCCTCATTAAAAATGACCTGTTCCATCAAGGTGGCACCGCCACCGCCATATTCTTTTGGCCAGGACAAGCCGGCGTATCCCGCCGCGTGCAACTTGCGTGTCCAGTCTTTTAAAAAGGTGATTTTTTCGCTCAGCTCAACCGGTTCAGAGACGGTTTCGCCCCAGCCCTCGGGTAAATTTTCCTGTAACCATGCCCGTATGTCATCACGAAATGCGAGTTCTTGTTCAGTCAAATCAAAATTCATCTATTTTTCCTTTCCAGATTCACCTTACCATTGCACCCCTTAATGCCGTCTCTAACGCGCTTGCATCACAATATCGACCAGTGCCAGTGTCCCTTCCTCTTTCACCACACGTAGCGCCCGCTCCAGCGCCGGGCGAATGGCATCGACCGTTTCAATCGGCCCCTCGCCGTACAGCCCAAACGATTGCGTCAGCTGTGCGAAGTTGACCGGGGGATCATCCAGTCGCGTGCCAATACCGGCATTTTCCACCGGTCGTTCGCGCAGCCGGGCGAGCTCGATGGCATGTTCTTCGGAATTGTAATAGCTGCGATTGTTAAACATCACCACCAGCATGGGCAGGCGATGGTGCGCGGCTGTCCACAGCGCCGCTGGGGTAAACAGCATATCGCCGTCAGCTTGCAGATTGACGCACAGTTTGCCGCTGTTACGATAGGCCAGGGCGCCGCCCAGGGCGCCGCCCATGCCATATCCGAGACCGGCGCCGCCACTCTTGCCCAGATAGCAACCGGCGGTCTGCCAATCCCATAAGCGCCGCGTCCAGGCGCCAACCGCATTATTGACCAATGCCCAGTCTTCATGGCGCAGCACCTGCCAAATTTCAGCCGCAGCGGTGCACACCGCAATCGGCTGCTCTTGGCGGGCAGCCTCAGCCGCCTGTTGCCACTGTTGCCGTAGACTGTGATGCTTCGCATGCAACTGTTTAGCGCGATCCTCAAGACGAGAGATGTCTGAGGGGCGTAGACGGTCACGGCAGAGGTCGACCAAATGCGGCAGCGCCACCGACGTGTCCGCCGCAATGGGCAAGTCGACGGGGGGAAGGCGCTCATAGTCCGCCGCCCAGCTGCGCACAAACAGGTCGCCCATGGTGATATGGATAATCGAGGTCTGCGGCTTAATGTCGGACTGGAACATTCGCGTGGCTTTGTCGACTCGCCCGAGAGCGCCAAATAAATCGAGCACGTCCAGAGCCAGCACCACATCGGCTTGGGCAAGAATTTCGTCGTCCGCCCCGGTCAAGTCCAATGGATGCGTATTGGGAAAGTTGTACCGGCCGCCTCGGTCAAGAACCGGGATGGCGAGCAACTCGGCCAAGGCCACCAGACTGCCGACAGCTTCCGGGTGACGGCCGAGTATATCGACGACAATGACCGGAAACTCGGCCTGCACTAACTGATCGGCAACTCGCTCGAGCGCTGCCGGGTTGGCCTGCGGCGGTGCCGGCGGCGCATAGCGCTGCGGATCCGGCAAGGCTGGGACAGAGCTGAGCAGTTCCTCCTGGATACCCGCATCATAACAGACATAAACTGGTCCTTGCGGATCGGTGGTGGCGATACGATACGCCCGTAGGAAAGATTCCGGCACACTGGCCAGGTTGTGCGGCTGATCATCCCACTTCACATAATCACGCACCAGGTTACCTTGCACCAGCGCGGTATGAATCCAATCGATCCAGGGCCGTCGCTGCGTGCTATCCATCGGGCCGGTGGCGCCTAGGGTGAGGACCGGCACCCGGTCACACCAGGCATTAAAGATGGCCATGCTGGCGTGTTGCAAGCCGACAATGTTATGAACGATAGCGGCCATTGGTTTGCCAGTCGCCTTGGCATAGCCGTGCGCAATGGCCACTGAGATCTCTTCGTGGCAACATTCGATAATCTCAGGCATGCGATTACCGGCGTAATTGACCAGTGAATCGTGAATGCCACGGAACGTCGCGCCCGGATTGCAGGCGGCGTACTCAATGCCGCACAGATTTAAGAGATCAACGATGACATCCGAGCCGTACTGCGGGCGCCGTTGCGGTGGAGAAAGTGGGCGAGAAGTATCGTGGGGTTCGGGCATATCGTGCTCCTTTGTTGCTGACCTTGGGTAAACCTGAGGGCGGTGGCTATTGTAGCACCATATTGGTGTGGTACCAACTGTCTTTCCTCATGCCCTTT
>JAPULM010000445.1 GCA_027294925.1 bacterium | reverse complement strand
TCGGGTACGGAGATGGTGATGCCTGGGGACAATGTTGCGGTAGAGGTTGATTTGATCATGCCGATTGCATTGGAGAAGGAGTTGCGCTTTGCGATACGTGAAGGTGGCCGTACGGTGGGTGCGGGTGTGGTGAGTGATGTTGTGGAGTAAGCCGGCTTTAGGCAGGGATGGGCTGGAAGTCTGCTAGCGTGGGGAGAGACGCATGCGAGACCTGGTCATATTGGCGTGCGATGCATGTAAGCGGCGCAATTATACGACAACAAAAAATAAGCGGCGTACGCCTGATCGGTACGAGTTTCGTAAGTATTGCCGCTTTTGCCGTCAGCATACAGCGCACCGTGAGACAAGGTGAGTTGGCGTTTGTACAGAAGTGACTTGCTACGCATGGTACAGGCCAGTGGCTCAACGGCTAGAGCACCGGACTCCAAATCCGGGGGTTGGGGGTTCGAATCCCTCCTGGCCTGCTTATTGGCAAGTTTTAGCAATGCGATGAAAGGTGAAGGTAATGTACGCGAAGGCCGTACAATTTCTCCGTGACGTACGGTCTGAATTGCGTAAGGTGACGTTCCCTACACGTGCGGAAACCCTCGCGTCGACAGCCGTTGTTATTGTAGCTGTCTTTGCTGTTTCTATATATTTAGGCGTTGTGGATTTCGTACTATCAATGGTAATTCCTCGTATTCTTAGATGAGCTGGCATGGCATGAATAAACAGTGGTATGTCATTCATACATACTCTGGGCATGAGAATAAGGTCAAGGCGAGTCTAGAAGAGCGCTTGCTGACGTCTGATTTTGGTGACCGAGTAGAGCAGATTTTGGTGCCGACCGAAGACGTGGTGGAAGTCAAGGGCGGGAAGCGAAAGGTGTCGTCGCGGAAGTTTTTCCCCGGCTATCTCTTGATTGAGATGGAGATGGGCGACGAAATCTGGTATGTGATCAAAAATACGCCGAAAGTTACCGGTTTTTTGGGGGGTGCGAAAGAGCCTGCGCCTTTGTCTGAAGAAGAGGTGGCTCAAATTCAGGAGCATATGCGTGGGGAGACCTCGCAGCCCAAGCCAAAAGTGCTGTTCGAGTTGGGTGAGAGTGTCCGGGTGATTGATGGGCCTTTTACCAATTTTTCCGGCGTTATACGGGAAGTACATCCAGAGCGTGGGAAGCTTAAGGTGATGGTCAGTATTTTTGGTCGTTCCACGCCGGTTGAGTTGGAGTTCTTGCAGGTTGAACAGGCCTAGGGTAGGACTTAGTCTTATTGGATTCGACAACGATTTGGAAGCTACGGGGTGAGATATGGCCAAAGAAGTGTTAGCGACGGTGAAATTGCAGGTGCCGGCTGGCCAGGCGAATCCTTCTCCCCCGGTAGGGCCATCGCTTGGGCAGCACGGCGTCAATATTATGGAGTTTTGCAAGGCTTTTAATGCGCAGACGCAATCGCAGCCCGGTATGCTTATTCCGGTTTTGATCACGATTTATGCTGATCGTTCGTTTACCTTTATAACCAAATCATCGCCTGCCTCCGAGCTGCTTAAGCAAGCGGCTGGTATTGCTAAGGGTGCATCGATACCGAGTGTTGAGAGGGTGGGAAGCGTGACGACGGCGCAGCTACAGCAGATTGCGGAAACCAAAATGGCGGATTTGAATGCTACGAGCATTGAAGCCGCAATCCGTATTATTGCCGGAACTGCGCGTAGTATGGGACTTGAAGTTGTTGAGAGGTAGAGGCAGGGAACAGGAACAGTCATGGCAAAACGTGGGAAAAGACATACTGAGGCGTGGGGACAAATCGATCATAGTCAATCGTATGAGTTGCATGAAGCATTGCAACTCGTTAAAAGTCTTGCCGCGGCAGGCTTTGATGAGAGCGTCGAGGTGGCTGTAAGGCTTGGGGTGAATCCTCGGCATGCGGATCAAATGGTGCGGGGGAGTGTTGTGTTACCACATGGAGTTGGTAAAGAGCAACGCGTTGTGGTATTTGCAAAAGGCGATAAAGAGCGCGAAGCTCTGGAAGCCGGAGCAGATCATGTTGGGGCGGAAGATCTGGCGCAGAAGATAACGGACGGTTGGCTCGATTTTGACCGTGCGGCAGCTACGCCAGATATGATGAGCATTGTGGGTAAACTTGGAAAGATTCTGGGGCCGCGCGGTTTGATGCCTAATCCTAGAACTGGCAGCGTTACGCAAGATATTGGCCGGGTCGTACGTGAGATCAAGGCGGGCAAGGTGGAGTTTCGTGTTGATCGCTCTGGTATTGTTCATGCTGGGATAGGCAAGGTCAGTTTTGCTTTGGATGCATTGGAGGAGAACGCGCAGGCATTATTGGAAACGATTGTGCGTTTAAAACCTACGACCAGTAAGGGAAAGTATCTGCGGAGTATCGCTTGCTCGTCAACGATGGGACCAGGCGTGAAAGTGGATGAGGTTGTCGTTGCGATGACCTTGCGGTAATCGATTGTGGACGGATTTGCTAGCACAGTTAGGCGGCAGGCCTTGGGCGGTTTCAAGCGCCGGATCACCTTTGAAATTATTTGCAATTAACTGACGCTACCCCTGCCAATTTGGCGGGGCAATTTCGGTACACAGTATTAGGCTGTGGAGGGGAGAGGCGTTTGTCTGGGAAGGCAGTAAAAGTAGAAAAAGTCACAGCGTTGCACGACAAGTTCGCCGGCGCAAAGGGTGCTATTCTATCAGACTATCGTGGGCTTGATGTGGCGCAGATGGCTGAGTTGCGTGTTCGGCTCCGTGAGGTAGCGGTCGAGTTGCAGGTGGTGAAAAATACCTTAGCCCGACGTGCGGTTGAGAATACCGATTATGCGCCATTGACAGACCACTTTGCTGGGCCGACATCTGTGGCGTTTGCGGCTGACGATGTGGTGGCAATGGCTAAAGCCCTAACGGCATACGCCAGGAGGCAGCCAAAACTAGAAATTCGGGCCGGCCTGGTCGAAGGTAAGGTGGTTTCGTCGAAAGATATCTCTGCCTTGGCGGAGTTGCCGCCACGTGAGGTGCTGTTGGCTTGGGTGATGGGCGGTTTGCAAAGTCCGGTAGCAGGCTTTGTTGGCGTCCTGCATGGCGTGTTACGGCAGCTGTTGTATGCGTTGCTTGCGATTAAACAGGCAAAAGAGGGGGAGTCCGGAGCGTGATTGGCTATCCGTGGCTTACCGGTGTGCGTTTTGTTGCGGGAGAAGATGATGGCTGAAATCAGTAAAGAAGAAGTGATTGGTTTTATCGAGAACATGACACTGCTTGAGATGTCGGAGTTTGTTAAGGAGCTGGAGGATAAGTTTGGCGTGACCGCTGCTGCTCCGATGGCGGCGATGCCGGCGGCTGCCATCGGAGGCGCGGAGGAAGCGCCGGTGGAACAGACCGAATTTGCTGTCGTCCTGTCGGGTCCTGGTGACAGGAAAATTCAGGTCATTAAGGCTGTGCGGGCGATTACTGGGCTGGGACTGAAAGAATCTAAGGCCGTGGTTGATGAAGCGCCAACAGCTGTAAAAGAAGGCATCTCAAAAGAGGAGGCTGATGCAATTAAGGAGCAGCTGGAAGAGGCTGGCGCCTTGGTAGAGGTGAAATGACGCCTTCCGAAACGTGTCTAGTAGGAGAGACCCGGGCGAAGTATCCTTCTGTTGTACATGAGGAGTAAGCATGGCGGCGATCAAGGCGTCAAAAGTTGATATGCGTGACGGAGCGCGTCGAGATTTCGCGCGAATTCCGACAATTATTGACCTTCCTAATCTTATCGAGGTGCAGCAAAAATCCTATACGCGGTTTTTGCAACAGGAGCGTCCTCCGTTAGATCGTGAAGATCGCGGTTTGGAGGCGGTTTTTCATAGCGTTTTTCCCATTAGCGACTTTAATGGTACAGCATCCCTTGAGTATGTTGGATACGAGATTGGCTTGTGGGAGTCGGAGGACGGCGAATATAAAGGCCTGGGGGGAGCCGGGGTTGTTTCTGAAGGGAGTCGCCGACCCCTTGTGTATCGATCAAAATATGAGGTGGATGAGTGCCGTCAAAAGGGTACCACCTATGCTAATCCGCTTCGGGTTATGGTGCGCCTCGTGGTTCGGGAGAAAGGAAGCGATGCGGCATCGCCTGCCATCAAGGAAGTCAAGGAGCAGAAGGTATATCTCGGCGAAGTACCGTTAATGACGGACCAGGGTACGTTTATCATTAATGGTACGGAGCGGGTGATTGTTAGCCAATTGCACCGCTCTCCGGGGGTTTTCTTTGCGCAAGAGAAAGGGCGCAGCACTGCGAGTGGGAAGCTGCTGTACTCGGCGCGCCTAATCCCTTATCGTGGCTCATGGCTTGATTTCGAATTTGACGCCAAAGATCAACTTTATGTTCGTATTGATCGCCGCCGTAAACTTCCGGTGACGATCTTGCTGCGGGCTTTAGGGTTGTCTTCTCAAGACATTCTGCAGACCTTCTACAAAAGCGAAACGATTCGATATGATTCGGGTCAAGATGTGTTCAGTAAGGGCGTCTCGGAGCTATTGTTGCAGCAGCAAAGTCCGCAAGACGTATTGGACCCGGAAACCGGCGAGGCTATTCTGCGGGCTGGCCGACGCATCTCACGGAGTGCATTGCGGCGGTTGCTGAATAGTGGGGTGGAAGAAATTCCATGTACAGACGATGCGATTGTCGGACAAGTGGTTGCCGAGGACATTATTGATGCGACGACAGGCGAGGTACTTGTTGAGCTGAACCATGAGCTAACAGCGGATGATGTCGCTCAACTTAAAGCTAAAGGCGTGACCGAATTTCAGCTACTCCATCTTGATACGCTGCGTACCGACATTTCGTTGCGTTTAACCTTGACAGCTGATCGACTTAAGACTCAGGAAGAGGCGCTGTTGGAAATATATAAGCGTCTGCGCCCTGGTGATATTCCGACCAAGGAGACGGCGCGTCTGTTTTTCGACAATCTATTTTTTAATGCCAAACGCTATGACTTGTCGCGTATCGGGCGGCTGAAATTGAACACCAAACTCGGTCTTGATCTGCCGCTTGAGACGCGCATGTTGACCACGCAGGATATTGTCGGCTTGGTGCGTTATTTGCTCGCTTTACGACAAGGTGATGGGACTGTGGATGATATTGATCATCTCGGCAATCGCCGTGTGCGGTCGGTCGGGGAGTTGTTGGAGAACCAACTGCGTATTGGCCTTGTGCGTATGGAGCGTACCGTACGTGAGCGCATGAGTATCCATGATCTTGATGCTGCGATGCCACACGATCTCATCAATTCAAAACCCGTTACGGCAGCAGTTAAAGAATTCTTCGGTAGTAGTCAACTGTCTCAGTTTATGGATCAGACGAACCCGCTGTCAGAGGTAACGCATAAGCGGCGTCTTTCTGCGCTGGGCCCTGGCGGTTTGACTCGTGATCGTGCAGGCTTTGAAGTTCGTGATGTGCACCCTACTCACTATGGACGTATCTGTCCGATTGAGACCCCAGAAGGCCCTAATATTGGTCTAATTGCATCTCTCAGCACCTATGCGCGAGTGAATCGCTTCGGTTTTATTGAAACGCCTTATCGCAAGGTTGAAGCTGGTATTGTGTCGGACGAAATTGAATTTCTTTCGGCCATCGAAGAAGACCGTTACATCATAGCCCAGGCCAATGCGGAAATTAGTAAGACGGGTGAATTCGTTCAGGATTCGATCCAGGCGCGTCGTGGTGGCGAATTTGTTTCGGTGCCGCCTACTGGTGTGGATTACATGGACGTGTCCCCGAAGCAGCTGGTTAGCGTCGCAGCGTCCCTCATCCCTTTTCTTGAGAATGACGATGCAAATCGCGCTTTGATGGGTTCGAATATGCAACGTCAGGCGGTGCCCCTGCTACGTACGGAGGCGCCCGTGGTTGGAACGGGTATGGAAGCAATTACGGCTCGTGATTCGGGCTCGGTAATTCTTGCCAAAGCGGCTGGTGAGGTTGTCAATGTTGACGCCTCTCGAGTTGTGGTACGCGTTGATGAGGGTAGTAATGCTGGTGAACCGCGGGTTGACATTTACTCATTGATCAAGTACCAGCGCTCGAATCAGAGTACGTGTATCAACCAGCGGCCTATCGTGCATCTTGGGCAGCACGTGAAGAAGGGTGACATCTTGGCTGATGGCCCTGCCACGGATCGAGGTGAATTAGCGCTTGGCCGTAATATACTGGTTGCCTTTATGCCATGGGGTGGTTATAACTTTGAAGACGCTATTGTGATTAGCGAGCGCGTGGTCAAAGAAGATATTTTCACCTCCATCCATATCGAGGAATTTGACGTTGAAGCGTGTGATACCAAGCAAGGTAAGGAGGAAATCACGCGTGATATTCCCAATGTAGGGGAGGAGGCACTTAAAGATCTTGATGATAGCGGGATAATCCGTATCGGCGCTAAGGTGAAGCCGAGTGATATTCTCGTGGGTAAAATTACCCCGAAGGGCGAAACGCAGCTGAGTCCAGAAGAAAAACTTCTGAAGGCGATCTTTGGCGAGAAGGCTGGCGATGTGCGAGATACATCGTTGACGACGCCGCCCGGGATCGAGGGCATCATTGTTGGCGTGCGCGTTTTTTCCCGCCGTGGGGCCGAGAAAGATGAGCGTATGCGTGCCATTGAAGAGGAAGATGTGGCGCGCCTTGAGAAAGATTTTTACGATGAGATCAAAATTGTAGAAGATGAACGGGACCGCAAGACCCGCAGTTTGCTGGTTGGGAAAACTGCTGCTGCCGACGTATTGTCCCGTGAAGACGCGTCGGTGGTCGTCGCTAAAGGGATGGTGCTCACAGAAGTGAGTTTGGCTGGTTTTTCCGGCCGCACATTACTGGATTTGCCGATTGTCGGCTCCGAGCTGATGCAGGAACAATTGTCTAATATTGCAGGGACGGCCAAAGAACACGTACATGTGTTACAGACGACGCTGGAAGAAAAGATTGCCAAGATGCGGCGGGGGGACGAATTGCCGCCAGGGGTGATCAAGCTGGTGAAGGTGTATGTCGCCATGAAGCGGAAGCTTAGTGTAGGTGACAAAATGGCCGGTCGCCATGGTAATAAGGGGGTTGTGTCGATCATTGTGCCGGAAGAAGATATGCCTTATTTAGAGGATGGAACGCCGGTGGATTTGGTCTTAAATCCGCTTGGTGTGCCGTCGCGTATGAATGTCGGGCAAATTCTTGAAACGCACCTCGGCTGGGCAGCAAAACAGTTGGGGTATACGGTTGCATCGCCGGTGTTTGATGGCGCCACTGAAGCGGATATTAAGGAGGCGCTTGCTCAGGCTGCTTTGCCGGAGGATGGCCGTACGACATTGTTCGATGGTAAAACAGGAGAGTCGTGTGATCAAAAAGTCGTGGTTGGTCAGATCGATATGATGAAGCTTCACCATTTGGTGGACGACAAGATTCATGCACGCTCCACTGGCCCCTATTCCTTGGTTACTCAGCAGCCGCTAGGCGGTAAGGCACAGTTTGGCGGTCAGCGTCTTGGTGAGATGGAAGTGTGGGCGCTTGAAGCGTACGGTGCTTCTCGTACGTTACAAGAAATGTTGACAGTGAAGTCCGATGATGTGATCGGGCGTACGCGTATGTATGAAGCGATAGTGAAGGGAGAGAATACCCTAGAAGCGAACTTGCCCGAATCATTCAATGTATTGGTCAAGGAGTTGCAGAGCTTGGCGTTAGATGTCGAACTCTTGGAGGCGGCAGAGTTGCCACAAGAAGAATCCCTTGAGGAAATGTCCGAATAAGATTCGTTGCGGTGTGGAAAGGCTACGCTAGCTTTGAGGCAGATCGTGATGATTTGCCTGATACTCTGCTGGTGAAGGAGACTACCTTTGGACAGCATCTTTAATCTGTTTGAAAGACCTAAAGACCCAACAACATTTAGTGCAATTCGTATCCGTATTGCCTCGCCAACAAAGATTCGATCATGGTCTCATGGGGAGGTTAAGAAGCCGGAGACGATTAACTACCGTACATTCAAACCGGAACGTGATGGCTTGTTCTGTGCTAAAATTTTTGGCCCGGTTAAGGACTGGGAGTGCAATTGCGGCAAGTATAAGCGTATGAAACATCGCGGCGTGGTATGTGAGAAGTGCGGCGTTGAAGTGATTCAGTCAAAGGTGAGACGCGAGCGCTTAGGGCACATTGAGCTGACCTGTCCGGTTTCGCATGTTTGGTTTTTTAAGGGTCTGCCGAGTCGCATCGGGACGCTGTTAGATATGTCTTTGCGTGAGCTCGAGCGCATCCTTTATTTCGAAAACTACGTCGTGATCAACTCGCGTGAGACGGACTTAAAAGAGCGGGAATTGCTTACCGAGGAACGGCACCGTGAACTCATAAAAGAACATGGAGCTGGTAGCTTTGTTGCTGGTATGGGCGCAGAAGCTATTGGCGAGTTGTTGCAACGGCTGGAGCTTGAGGAGCTTGCTGAGACGTTGCGAGCTGAAATGCGGGAAACGTCGTCGCTTCAGAAGCGCCGGAAAATTGTCAAGCGTTTAAAAATTGTTGATTCGTTTCTCAAGTCCGGTAATCGACCGGAATGGATGATTCTGGAGGTTATCCCGGTTATTCCGCCAGAGCTACGCCCTCTAGTGCCATTGGACGGTGGGCGGTTTGCAACGTCGGATCTGAATGATCTCTATCGTCGTGTGATTAACCGGAACAATCGCTTGATTCGTCTGCAAGAATTGCGAGCCCCTGATATTATTATCCGTAATGAAAAGCGTATGTTGCAAGAAGCGGTGGATGCGCTATTTGATAACGGTCGGCGTGGGCGTGCTCTGCGTGGTCCTAATAAGCGCCCTTTGAAGTCGCTGAGTGATATGTTGAAGGGGAAGCAGGGGCGTTTTCGGCAGAATTTGCTGGGTAAACGGGTTGACTATTCTGGCCGTTCAGTGATTGTGGTAGGTCCAGAACTGAAGCTGCACCAATGCGGACTTCCTAAAAAGATGGCATTGGAACTTTTTAAGCCGTTTATTTACAACAAACTCGAAGAGCGCGGGCATGTTAATACGATTAAAAGCGCCCGGAAAATGGTGGAGAGTGAATTGCCCGAGGTTTGGGATGTGTTGGACGAAATTATCCGTGAATACCCGGTGATGTTGAATCGGGCGCCGACACTCCACCGCCTTGGTATTCAGGCGTTTGAGCCTGTATTGGCGGAAGGTAAAGCGATTCGGATTCATCCTCTTGTCTGTGCGGCATTCAATGCGGATTTTGATGGCGATCAGATGGCAGTGCATGTCCCCTTGTCGGTGGAAGCGCAGGTCGAAGCTAAGGTACTGATGCTATCTGTTAATAATATTTTGTCTGCGGCGCACGGCAAGCCTGTAGCCGTCCCGAGTCAGGATATTATTATGGGGTGTTACTATCTGACGAAAGAGCGCGGCGGGTCGAAGGGGGAAGGGAAACTTTTCGCCAACACGCAGGAGGTGCGGGTCGCCTATGATGTAGGCGAAGTCGGTCTACAGGCGCGTATCCGTGTGCGTGCGAGTGGTGAAGTTGTGACCACCACGGTCGGTCGTGTTTTGCTCAGCGAGGTTCTTCCTCCAGAATTTGGCATTACCCGTGTAAACCGTCAAATTGATAAAGGTATATTGACCGATTTGGTAGCAGAGTGTTATCAGCGATTTGGAAAGGAACGTACGGTCCAACTGCTTGAGGAGCTGAAAGATGTGGGCTTCTACTATGCGACCAAGTCAGGTCTGTCTATTGGTATTGACGATATGCATATCCCGGTGATGAAGGAAACCCTGGTAGCCGAGGCGCGGCGTTTGGTTGTAGACGTCGAGAGTCAGTACCGGGAAGGCCTGATTACCAACGGTGAGCGGTATAACAAGATTGTTGATATTTGGGCTCAAGTTACTGAGCAAGTCTCAAATGAAATGTTTAAAGAGTTAGAGCGTGAAGATTTAGAAGTGATGCATGGGGAGGGTGAAAACGGCGAGCGGCGTGATTTCAACCCGATTTATTTGATGGCTGACTCCGGAGCACGAGGGGGAGCGCAGCAGATTCGACAGTTGGCAGGAATGCGTGGCCTCATGGCCAAGCCCAGCGGTGAGATTATGGAAACGCCAATTACGGCCAATTTCCGTGAGGGGCTCAGCGTTTTGCAGTACTTTATTTCTACCCATGGCGCTCGCAAGGGATTGGCGGATACGGCCTTGAAGACAGCCAACTCTGGATATTTGACGCGTCGTTTGGTTGATGTTGCGCAGGACATCATCATTAGGGCCGAAGATTGTGGCACGCTCAATGGTATTATGGCGACGACATTGGTTCAGAGCGGCGAAATTATTGAATCGCTTGGTGAGCGCATTGTCGGGCGTGTTGCCGCAGAGGATATTGTCGATCCGTATAACAATGATGTATTGCTGCCTCGTAACACGCTGATCGACGGAGAAATGGCTGAACAGGTGGAAAATGCCGGTATTGAGCGGGTGAAGATACGCTCGGTACTGTCCTGTGAGCGCGAAAGTGGCGTTTGTGCAATGTGCTACGGACGCAATTTAGCTACGGGCGCCTTAGTTGAACAAGGCGAAGCTGTTGGTGTAATTGCAGCACAGTCGATAGGTGAGCCGGGTACGCAGCTCACTATGAGAACTTTTCATATCGGTGGAACCGCTAGTCGTCAGGTGGAGCAAAGTACCCAGCAGGCTAAAAATAGCGGGGTTGTGCGGCATCAAAATTTGCGCACGGTCACGAATCGTGGCGGGGCTCTCGTGGTTATGAATCGTAATGGGGTCTTGGCGATCGAGGATGAGCAGGGGCGAGAGAAAGAGCGCTATCAGATTGTCTATGGCGCATGGCTGAGGGTTAAGGACGGGCAGCAGGTCCAGCGCGGTGAAAAATTGGTCGAGTGGGATCCTTACACATTGTCAATTTTGTCTGAGGTGGGTGGTCGGGTTGCTTTTGGCGACATTGTAGAAGGCGTTACCATGCAGGAAGAACTCGACGAACAAACGGGCTTGTCTCAGAAAGTCATTCTTGATCATTATGATGAGAAGCGTCAACCGCGTATTTCCGTTAAAGATGAGAACAATACGACGGCTGGCCGATATATATTGCCAGCAGGGGCGCATATTTCTGTTGTTGAAGGGGACAGTCTCTCGGCAGGTGATGTTATCGCTAAAATTCCTCGTGAGACGACGAAGACCAAGGATATTACCGGTGGCTTGCCGCGGGTTGCTGAGCTCTTTGAGGCCCGTAAGCCAAAGGAGCAAGCGATCATATCAGAAATAGACGGGACGGTTAAATTTGGTGGGTTTGCGCGTGGTGCACGTAAAGTCCTGGTGATCAGTGAGAGCGGGGAGGAGCGAGAGTATCTAATCCCGCGCGGAAAATATGTGAATGTGCATGAGGGTGACAAGGTGCGCGCCGGTGAGCCTCTGATGGATGGTGCTGCCAATCCGCATGATATTCTGGATATATTAGGCGAAAGAGAGCTGCAAAATTATCTGGTGAATGAGATTCAAGAGGTTTATCGCTTACAGGGTGTACAAATCAATGACAAACACATTGAAGTGATTGTCAAGCAAATGCTCAAACGTGTCGTTGTGGAGGACCCGGGCGATACGGATTTTCTCGTTGGGGAGCAAGTGGCAAAGGTCATTTTTTCCCATCGTAATCAAGAAGTTGCGCGAGATGGCGGCACCCCGGCGCGTGGCAAGCCCGTTTTATTGGGTATTACGAAATCATCTTTGAGTACCGACAGCTTCATATCTGCAGCGTCATTCCAGGAGACCACTCGGGTGTTGACTCAAGCAGCTGTGAGCGGCATGATTGACCGTCTCAGAGGATTGAAAGAAAACGTCATCATGGGACGGATTATTCCGGCTGGTACGGGTATTGTGGCGGACCTGGATGAACTCGGTGAGCGTGTCGTTGGGCCTGACGAAGAATTGGTCGTCGAGCCCGAAGCGGTACCTAAAAACGGTCATATGGCCGAGGTTGTGTTGTCTGCTAGGGGTCAGAAAATAGAGGGGCTGGCTAACTAGCCCTTGACAGTATCCGGAGCACGTGGTACATGTTACGGCTTTAGATTTACCAGGAGAATCTTTGGATGCCGACTATCCATCAGCTTGTGCGTAAAGGACGGAAGCGTTCTAAGAAGAAAACGACAAGTCCTGCCTTGCGCGCAAGTCCGCAGAAACGTGGGGTTTGTACGAGAGTGTATACGTCAACGCCTAAAAAACCCAATTCGGCTCTACGTAAAGTTGCGCGTGTCCGCCTGACGAATGGTGTTGAGGTGACGGCGTATATACCTGGGGTTGGTCACAACTTGCAAGAGCACGCGATTGTTTTGATTCGTGGTGGACGGG
>JAPULM010000444.1 GCA_027294925.1 bacterium | reverse complement strand
CCGAGCAATTGCAGGCGGTTAAAGATACCGGCTATGAGGTGGTGATTAACCTGGCGATGGGGAATACGCCGCGCGATTTGCCCAACGAAGCCGAACTGCTTGCTGGCCGAGAAGGGATTGGACTACGTCCATATCCCGGTGGAATGGGAAGCGCCGACGGCTGAAAATCTGTCGCAGTTCTTCGACGCGATGGACGCTAGCCAGGGCAAGAAATGCTTTGTTCACTGCATTGCCAATATGCGTGTGTCTGCCTTTGTCTTTCTCTACCGGGTGCTCCGGCAGGGCGCCCCACGGACGGCAGCCGAGACTACTATGAAGCAACTTTTGCAACCCAATGCGACCTGGCAGACATTTATTGACAATGCCCTGGCCGGCAAGCAGGACTGAGCGGTTTGTTGCAAGGCTCACGTTTCCCTGCGTATTGAAAGGGTTATGGCAAGATGCCGGCGTATCTGTATTGGCGCTCAGTGCACCTGCTCCTGATGACCATCCCAGAAGGGAGCGCGTAGTTCACGCTTGAGAATCTTGCCAGGGCCTGATTTCGGCAGTAGTTCGTTGCGTATCTCAATTTGCTTAGGCACCTTGTAGCCGGCAATATGCTCACGACAGAATGCAATGAGGCTGATGGTGTCGATGTCGTGCTCTGGCCGGGGTACGACCACCGCGTAGACCGCCTCACCCCATCGTTCATCGGGCACGCCGAACACTGCCGCCTCCAGTACGGCCGGGTGCTGGTATAAAATTTCCTCCACCTCTGTGCTATATACATTTTCGCCACCGGAGATGATCATGTCTTTGGCGCGGTCGACGAGAAACAGGTGGCCGTAGTCGTCCATATGACCCAAATCGCCGGTGTAGTACCAGCCCTGTTTCAGAACTTCGGCAGTCTGTTCAGGCTTGTTCCAATAACCCAGCATGATATTTGGGCCGCGTACCACGACTTCACCAATGTCGCCGGACGGCAGTTCGTTACCTGTCGGGTCAAACACTCGCACATCAACGCCGGCCACGGCTGGCCCGCATGAGCGTGCCAGGTCACTATCCAGCAAGTTTTCTTCATTGCGCAACGCGGTGGCGAGCGGCGCGAGTTCCGTGGCGCCATAAACATGGACGAGTTCGGCCTCGGGGAAGGCCATATGGGCGCGACGCACCACTTCCGTGGCGATCGGCGAACCGCCGTGGCTCAGCGTCCGTAAGCTCGATACCTGGCGGGGACGGACGAGCTGTTCCTCGGTCATGGCGGCAATCATGGTGGGGACGCCAAGACTGGCGGTAACCTGCTCGGCTTCGATGAGGTCTAGCGCCACATTGGGGGCAAAGGCGGGTAACACCACCTGACAGCCCCCGACCCAGACGCTGGCCAGTACGGCGAGCGAGCCTGCAGCGTGAAATAGTGGCGCCATGACCAGATAGGTGTCATTAGGTCCTTGCTGGGCGGCGATCAGCCAATTGACCGTATTGGCGATGAGATTGCGATGGCTGAGCATAACGCCTTTGGAAGCGCCCGTCGTGCCGCCGGTATAGAACAGGCCGGCCAGCGTGTCCTCTGTGATGCTGGTGCTGAAGTCGGATTGCGTGGCTGTGGCGAGATAGGTTTCGTACGCCTCAGGTAGGCTGATCACATGTTCCACCGTGTCGCGCAAGCCGTCGGGGTTACGATCAGTGATCAGCACCCGCGCACCGGAATCCTCCAGGGCATAGCGTAATTCCGGTTCGGCATGGCGGGTGTTGAGCGGCACGATGACAAAACCAGCCGCCGGAACGGTCATGTAGACCTCAAGATATTGGTGGCTGTTGGCGGCGAGAATGGCGATACGGTCGCCCGCTTGCATGCCAAGCTTGTTGAGCACGCCGGCTAATTGTCGACAGCGCCTCCAGGTTTCGGCATAGGTCAGACGGACGTCGCCGCATATTGACGCGGTCTTGTGCGGAAACATCTTTTGGGCGCGATACAAGGGATCGATGAAGGTATGCACAAGCGCTCCTTTCTCAATGCGTGTTAAGCTGATCGTTTGAATCGATCTGCCTGCTTATCGGTGTTATTATTGCACGATGTCACAAGATAAAGCTATCACGTGTTCTTTGCAAGAGTATCCCATTCTACACGGTAATCTTGGCGTCTCCGACAATATAGAAACCGATTCCATTTCGTCCGATGCCTTTGCTATAATGCCACACGGTTTCTTGATATCCATCGTTTTTGTTATACTGATACGATCAAACGCCCTCAGAGCACAAGGAGAAAATTATCGTGACACAGACCTTACCCAGTGTTTGCCCACTTGATTGTGGGGATACGTGTAGTATGACGGTGACGGTCGAGGATGAACATATTATCAGCGTCCGTGGATCGCGGGCCAATCCCCTCACGCGCGGGGCGGTTTGTGCCAAAGTCACGCACTATCCGGAACTGGTGCATGGTCCTGACCGTTTGCGCACGCCGTTGCGCCGTACGGGTGAGAAAGGCGAAGGGCGTTTTGAACCCATCACCTGGGAGGCGGCGCTCGATAACATTTATGGACGTTTTACGGCGATTGCTCAGGAATTTGGGAGGCAAGCCATCTTGCCCTTCAACTATGCCGGGCCGCATGGGTTATTGGCTGGCGGTTCGATGGACCTGTGTTTTTTTCATAAACTGGGCGCTTCCCTCCTATCTCGCCGTCCCTTGTGTGGCGGCATTAAAGCGGAAGCGTTTGCCGGCACCTACGGCGCCGTGCCAACCATGCGGCCGGAGCACATGGTGCATGCCCAGTTGATCATCGTGTGGGGGAATAATATTACGGTCTCGCAACTGCACCTCATGCCCATCATCATTGCGGCGCAAAAGAACGGCGCTAAGCTGGTGGTGGTCGATCCGCGCCGCACTCAGGTGGCTCGCAGAGCGGACATGCATGTGACGCTTAATCCGGGTACCGATGTCGTTCTGGCCTGGGCCTTAGCGGCAGAGTTGGAACGCCTTGGGGGACTGGATGACGACTTCATTGCCCGCCATGTGTTGGGCGCTGAGGCGTTTATGCAGCAAGCCCGGCAGATTTCCGTCACCGAGGCTGCTCAAACCTGTGGTGTGCCAGAAGATCAGATCCGTCAACTGGCTGAGATGTACAAAACGACATCACCGGCGGTGATTTGCCCCGGCAATGGTCCCGAGCGCAATCAAAACGGCGGCAGCGGTTTGCGGGCTGTGTTTGCCTTGCCGGCTCTGGCCGGCAAATTTGGCGTGCTTGGCGGTGGCTTGTTACAGGGCGCCAGTGCGGCATTCCCGAAAACCTTGGCGCGTCTACAAGGCGAGGATTTGATTGTGCCGGGCACCCGAAGCTTAAATATCGTTACCGTCGGTCGTGATCTCCTCGATTCCAATCTCGATCCGCCCATCAAAGGATTATTTATCTACAACCATAATCCGGTCATTGTTCACCCGGACCAAAACACCATGAAGCGAGCATTAGCGCGAGACGATCTGTTCACCGTTGCGTGTGACGTGGTGATGACCGATTCCGTCAAGTACGCTGATATTGTCCTACCTGCCTGCTCGCACTTCGAGCATGCCGAACTTTATCCGGCTTATGGCCAGCATTTTTTGCAGCGTGCCGAACCGGTCATTGCGCCAGTTGGTGAAGCGTTGCCCAATACCGAAATATTTCGCCGTCTGGCAGCGCGTTTTGGTTTTACCGAACCGGTTTTTCAAGCTACCGATGATGAACTGATGGATCTGGCCATGGACCTGGATGATGACCGTTTGCAAGGACTCAAACCCAGTCAGATACCCGTTGAGCAGCCACTTTTGATGACCTTTGAAGGTCAGGACGCCATGCTCTTCAAGACCACCTTGCCGCAGACGCCTAGCGGCAAGATTGAACTTCAGTCAACTTACCTTGAGGCGAAGTACGGCCGTCCTCTGCCAAGCTATCGCCCTCTGCAGTCACCGTATCCACTGTGGCTACTGTCGCCAAGTTCGGACCAGCGTACCACATCGACGTTCGGCAGCTTACCGTATAGCGATGCGGTATGGCTGGAGATGCATCCGCAGGACGCTGCCGCCAGGAACCTGGACGAGGGCATGCGGGTACGGGTCTGGAACGACCTGGGTGAGGTTTACCTGCCGTTACGCATCACCGAAGATGTGCGGCCGGGGGTGGTCTGCTCCGACAAAGGCGCCTGGTTCCGCACCAGCGATAACGGCCAGACCGTTTCTGCCCTGGCGCCTACGCACTACGCCGATCTCAGTGATGGCGCCTGTTATAACGATACACGGGTTGAGGTGGCGGCAGGGTAGGCCCAAAATGAGCGAAGCTGCTACCAGCCGAAAAGTACTCTATCAGTCTATAAAACAACGACTTATGGATGGTAAACATTGGTTGTGTCATCACTCGTCACGAAGGATATCCAGTGGCACATTGATGGTGGCACGGGGAGTGACACATGACTCTAATGCTTTGTAATAGCAAATCATAGGACACTTAAAGGGGTGCTGTATACGTAGGCTTGCGGCTCAACCTCGGACGGCAAAAAAGCCAGTTTGCCGCTCATGACACGTTCGCTCATTCTGGGCCAAGACGAAACCTTACCCCATCCTGATCGGCATGTGCAGGCTGCGCATTGCCTTGCCGCGCCTAGCTGTGAGCGCTGCATCAGGTTGCCGCGTAGATACCTATAGATCGATATTATCATCTCCGATGGATTCTGTCAGCATGAATCGATGATCAGGTCTAGCAAGATTGCAAAGCATGGATTTAACATGGCAATGGCATTGAAACCACAACTGACGCATGTGGCGATCTTCATTTGGGATATGCCAAAGATGCGGCAGTTCTATACTGATGTCTTCGGCCTGACGGTAACTGACGAAGGGCGGCACACGGCAACGCCTGGTCGATCTATTTCAACGACCCACGATCTTGACATTAGACAGTTAGCGTTGGCACTGTCGACGCTGATGACGAGCCATGCGATGCCTGACCGTTCTCAGGTTGCCTTAAACGTCTCAACCAGCCAGCGGCTCTGAGCGGCGAGATCGTAGTCGCCGTCGGGCCACCCCATGTATTGTAAGCCCACTGGCAGTCCCTCAACGGCCAGCAGGGGGAGCGAGAAGGCCGGTGCGGCAAGACAGGATGACACGTCACCGTATACGGGATCCCCAATAAATGGGGCAAGCGGCGGCGGATCCTGTGAGCACAGGAGCACAAAGGCGTCCGCCATGTCCTTCAGGGAGATGTGCTTGGCACGCAGTTCGGCGCGCTGCGCGAGGAGGTTCCGGTAGCCCTCGACGGTGACCGCACGACCCCGCTCGAGACCCTGCACCAGGGGCGCGCTTAGCGCCCCTGGAAAGCGCTCATGGTAATCGCCGAGCGGCCAGCGCGCCTCGTAACGCAGCATATCGAACGCAAAGTCGGGGATACGGTAGAGGGCCTGCTCAAAATCCTCGATGCGCGGGTTGTCGCGGCGCGAGATGATTTCCACCCCCTGTTGTGTCAGCCCACTAAGAAAGCGTTCAAATTCGGCTTTGGTGGCCTCTGTTGTGCCGTCCCAGCCAACCGAATCGAGCCGAATCAGCCGCTGCGGTTTTTGCGCAGCGCCAAGCGTGGGCTTACCGAATAGACCCGGGTTACCGGGGTCACCGCCAGCCGTGGACGAGATGTAGAATGCCGTTCGCCAGCAATCCTCGAGTGTTCCCGCGTGCACCCCGAGGACGCTCTGGCTCGGCGAGGTTGAGTGCCCACCACCGCGATTCAGGGCGCCAAAGCTAGGTTTGAGAGCGTAATTTGCGCAGTACCCGGCTGGGCGTACGATCGAGCCGCGCACCTGACTCCCCGAAGCCGCGGGTAGCATGCGGGCGCCGACCGCGGCTGACGAACCGCTGGAAGAGCCGCCGGCCGTACGTGTGCTATCAAACGGATTACGGGTCGGTGGGGGGGCTGAAGAACCGAACTCAGTGGTTGTGGTTTTGCCGACGATGACCGCACCACCCTGGCGCAGCGCATAGACATGTGCGCTGTCACGAATACCCTGCCAGCCTGCGTAGACCGGGCTGTTCATCTGCGTCGGCATGTCAACGGTTTCGTATAGGTCCTTAACACCAAAGGGCATACCGTCCACCAACGACAGAGGCCGTGCATCCTGGTAGCGTTTGGAGGCGGCGTCGGCAGCGGCCCGCGCCCACTCGATGTTCATGCAGACAAACGCCTTGACATCCGGCTCGCGCACGTCAATGGTTTCGAGGCAGCGTTCGAGGTAGGCTCGGGGGCTGTCGCTACCGTCGAAAAATCGTGGTATGGCGTCGTGAAACGATAACAGCGTCACACTGCGCGGGTCATATTCCACCAAAGATGCGGTGTTTAGTGCCATGTGATATCTCCTTAAGATATGACGTCTGCCGTGTTATCTTAGCGTTATCTTACCAGAGCATCGGATGGAACACCATGTCTGCCGAGAGCCGCACCATGTTTTCATGCTCGTCATGCCAAATATGGTGTGAGAAGAAAGGT
>JAPULM010000443.1 GCA_027294925.1 bacterium | reverse complement strand
GTTAGCCCGATTAATTCATAAACCGTTTTCGCGAAGGTAATCAACCCCACAAACGAGGCTGCATGCCTGCCATCAGGCCCAGGGTGGACGTTTTGTCTCATTCGACCCACCTTGTGCGACTCAATTGGATGTTTTGAAGGCTGGGCCAATGTTCCCCAGGCGCACCAGTGGCCTTCCTTGGGACCATGAGCGTCGATTAGTCACCATCGATCAGAGCAGGCGGTGCCTCGATTAAGACGACCTGCAGAGCGCGCTTCGAATTAAATTCGCCAGCACCGTTTCCAACTCAGGGTCGACGATCCGATATTCCGCTACGCCATATAGATTCATGGCTTGCCTCTGCGCCTGTTGCACATGCCTCCTTGCCATGTCACAATATGCGGCAAGGAAAACCAGCATGACACTGTGATCTGACACATATTCAATACCAACATCTCGAATCACGTCTGCATTCGCACCACCGCCAGTTTTGGGTTAAAGGGGGGGGCCGTCGCTTGACCATCTCGCTCTGGCCATAGGGGGAAATGGCAAGACTGCGACGTCTGTAAAAGTGAGTTCGAAGCCGAGATTTATGTTGAATACGGCACCAATGACAGTAATTTTAAAGGGCTCGAAAATCCAACGGCTTTTGAGCCGACGACGTGTGATGGCTGTGGCAATGTGATTGTCCTGAGTGATGGAGGGTACTCGACAGGACCCGACGGTTGTCTATGTAAAACGTGTACGGCGGAGAAGTTTGGCGATGTGTTTGGCAAAGGGGGGCGATGATGGGTAAACGGATTGTCTTTATGGGCGCTGGTGGGGTTGGCGGTTATGTGGGTGGCCACCTGGCCCGCTCGGGTCAGGATGTGACACTGATTGATCCATGGCCGGAACATGTAGACTGTATCAAACAGAACGGCATTCAGTTAAGCGGCACGCAGGGCGATCACTCGGTGCCGGTCAAGGCGCTACATTTGCACGAGGTACAACGTCTATTCAAGACCCCGGTGGATATCGCTTTTATCTGCACCAAATCCTACGATACCGAATGGGCCACCACCATGATTGCGCAGTATCTGGCGCCGGATGGCTTTGTTGTGTCGTTGCAAAACAGCATCAATGAAGAGCGCATTGCCAATATCGTCGGCTGGGGCAAAGTGGTCGGTTGCATCGCTAGCACCATCGGGGTGAACGCTTTTAAGGCCGGGCATGTGATGCGCACGCGTGAGCCTGGCGGCGCATCATACACCATCTTCCGGGTTGGCGAAGTACACGGCCGTATTACCCCACGTATTGAGGCGGTTGCCGAGATGCTGTCAGCAGTCGACAGCACCAAGACAACCACTAATTTATGGGGCGAACGCTGGTCGAAACTAACCGCCAATGCGATGGGCAACGGGATATCCGCCAGTACCGGACTAGGCACCCGAGGTATGGTCGAGCTGGAGACCACCCGCCGCTTATCGATCCGGCTGGCCGGCGAAGCCATACGGGTTGGGCATGCCTTGGGGTTCGATCTGGAATCAATCCGTAGCCAACCGGCCGCTAAGTGGGTGGCTGCGGCCGAGGGTGATGCAGCAGCTCTGGAAGAGATCGAAGGCGCCATGGTGGCCAGCGGTAAGCGGGCAACGGAAGCTGGGCGTCCGTCTACCGGGCAAGATATCGTCAAGGGACGCCGTACTGAAATTGATTTTATCAATGGCTTGGTGGCGGCAAAGGGGAAAGAAGTCGGGGTGCCGGCGCCGACGCATGAGGCCCTGACGGAACTTGTCAGGCGCGTCGAACGCGGCGATATCGAGCCGAGTCCGGATCATGTGGCGAATTTGTAGCGTGATACGTCGTTGACGACCCTCACCCTGGCCCGGGTGACGGTTCTACTGTTTACACCTCTAAGGTACCAGTCAACAGTACGCTCACGGTTTGCCCCACCAGACGCTGTGCTGCGGCCCGGATTTCGTCGTCATTCAGGGCTGAAAGCGGATGCGGCATGTAGATGACCGGATAATCCGGCACGCCCCAGACACCGGCGGTTGCCTGTCCGGTATTGACGAAATGGTCGGTACAAATGGTCGCTGCAGGAATACCGGCGCGATCGAGATGAATGCCGTCGTGCACACTGCACGAACTGCACGAGCCTCAATCGCCCACCCCGACGATGACCAGATCGCAGCTTGCCTTCAGTTCGTCAATGACCTCCGGTGCGACCGGTTTAGAGGCTGACGGCTTGCGGCGTCGGACAATGTCCGAGAAGCCGTATTGTTCGTCTAAAATGACCGCCATGGCGTCCAACAGTTTGTTGGCGTTGTTTTTACTGTTGTCCAGCAGTCCCACGCGTTTGCCTTGCAAGTCCGTAAGCCGTGGGGCATAGGTCGATTCGGCTATCTCAGCCTCGTTTACCGGGCTGACCAAAACCAGCTTTTGGACGTTATCGTTGCCCATCCAGGTTCCTCCTCAGAAAATGCCACCCCGTGCAATTCATTATTTCCGGGCGCCTTAGGCATTAGTACCCAGGCACGGTAATCGGCCAGGTAACCGCCGTCGAGGCCACTTTTGGTCCCCAACTCGGAATAACGGCGCTCATTGCACCTTCATCGCCACCGGCCGCGATGACCAGAATATCCTCGGCCTGCGCCACCGTATTGACGTGACGCGTTTCATCCCCCGATTCTAACGCGCCTGGCAAACCACCGCCACGTTTGAGATCAGCGACCGTACGGCGTGCATGTTCGTGCAGATAACGCCGAATATCGGCTTTCGACCAGCCCTGCCGGTCGATGCTGCGCATATGCTCGGCGGCAATGATCACGGCGATCTCACCCTGCCGGGTGCCAGTGGCCGAAGCGCCAACTGAGCCGGATGTGGTGAGCGATGTGCCCAGCGTCGACATGGTATCGGCAATGGTCGTTAAAATGCCTTGCGGGTACGGCATCACCGAATTACGCACCTGCCGCGGGCCTTCACAAGCAAACACCGTCACGGCATTGGCATTGGCATCGAAGCCGCGTTCGGCGTGTAGGGGCAGCCAGGGGCTATGCGCAGCGTTTTCTGCGATGCAATAGGTGTATTTGCCCGGATGCCCCAGACACGAACGGTCAAACAGACCTGGAATGGCGCCACAAGTGTTCATTAAGACCAAACGAATGGCGCGGCCAATGGTGGCATTGGCGCGGTTACCAGCGCCAAACAGGTTGTTGCGGCAATTAATTTGTAAGGCATCGACCACCGGCCCATTCACAATGGTCAGAATGGCTGAGCCGCCGAGGCTCGCCGACGGACCCACCAGATTGAAAACCGGTTGTAGCACCGCTTCCACCGCCGCAATGACAACCGGCGCATATTCAGGCAGACAGCCCGCCATCACCGCATTGCTCACCACCTGGTCGACAGTTACCGTCCGCCGCCGTTCCGGGACACCGCCTAATACCTCGTCTCGTTCGCGTCCGAGATAACCGATAAAGGTCGACACCCGTTCTTCGGTCGGCGGTATGACTGGCAGGCCGTCCGTCCACCCTTGTTCGTAACAAAATTCAATAGCGGCTAACGGGTCAACCGCCTTGCGCCCCGTCACTTCAATCGTTGCTTGCACCAAACCCGCATCTCCTTATGTCCTCGCTGCGGACCCATTCAGTCTGTCTCACCCTCAACCTTTAATCAAAATCCGACGCGTTGTCAAGCCCAGGCAGTTAATCGGCAGCATTGGCCATCGCCATGCTCGACTCGTACCACCTGCGATACCCCGGCTAAACGATCAGGAACCAGAAACGCGCCGCCGCCGGTAGCTGAGAAAACCAACTTTTGTATTAGACCTCAGCTTGCCCGTGCTTGCACCAAATGGGAACGTGCAGGCATCACAAAGTCGTCGCCCCCTCGATAGGATTGTAAAGCCGCTCGAACCTCCTCCACCGTTGCTGCCATTAAGGGATACACTTCACTCCAGACGGTGAAGGCGAGCCGCCCATCGGGGGACAGGACACGCCGCATGTGGCACAGCGCCGCCAATTTGTCTGGGGCGAACTGTAAACCCTGTTGGCACAATACGACGTCAAAAGCGTCATCGGGGAATGGAAGTGCGCACATGTCGCCTTGTTGCCATTCGATAGGTGTGTCGGTTGTCGGCGTGTTGGCCTTAGCGACTTCGAGCATGCCTCCATTGAAGTCAAAGCCCACGATGCTCGCAAGGTTACGATGCCGCTCGACAGCAACACGTGTGACAATCCCGGTGCCGAAAGCAACATCCAACACCCTGTCACCTTCATGTAGTGCGAGCTGGTCGAACAACACCTCGGCTTGAGGACGTAATATCCTTGGGACATTATTCTGTTCATACCGCTGTGGGGCGTTACCCTGCAATTGATATCTTATCTCTACTATTCATGTCTCCGTACGATATTTTCATTGTGGTGGTCACTAACCGAAATCGTAACACGATACGTACAAAAACCAAAAGAGTACTTCGAATTGAAATTAAGCGTATGACACGCTACGATACAGACGTACAATGGCTACGTTCTGTCACGGTTTGATCCTGGGTTTTGATGTCTTGCCATGACCCTGGCAATATCTGGAAAGAGCTGGGAAGGGACAACCCCAGAGAGGCTTTTTGGTTCCCAGGACGGCATAGGCTATCGCGGGCCATGGGTTGGGAAGAGCGCATGGAGATATTGTGGCGCGGCTTAATACAATGAGTGTGGCCACTCGATATCCGGAGGATGTCGCTGCCCTCTCAGCAGAGATAACCCGCAAGGTCGTGCAAGCCTATCTCACGCAGACGAAGGAACTGCTCGCATGGCTCAAAAGCAACGACCTCCTAATCTGCCCAAGCAAACTGTGGCTGTATAGCCATGATATCGAACAGGCATACAAAGGATGTGACCATGTCAACCTCAATCGACATTCCGCCGGCTCGCCGTGGCGATCCGAATCCGCCGCCGATCCAGGCCCAGGCCGGCCAACCCTTACTATTTACCCCAATCACCATCAAAGGGGTGACGGTACGCAACCGCGTGGTGGTGTCGCCGATGTCGCAATACGCTTCGGTCGGGGGTGAACCGACCGACTGGCACTTGGCGCATCTCGGCCACTTCGCGATGGGTGGCGCCGGGGTGGTGTTCTGTGAAGAAACGTCGGTGGCCGAGCTGGCGCGTAAGACATACAGTTGTCCGGGTATTTACACGGCTGAGCAAGTCAGCGCCTATCGACGCATCACTGATTTTATCAAAGAGATGGGCGCGACACCGGCCATGCAACTGGGACATGCCGGGCGTAAGGTAGCGACTAAGCCGCCGTGGGAAGGATTTGCCCCCTTGACTGAAGCAGACGCCAAACACGGCAAGCCGCCCTACCGGGGGCTTTCGGCAAGTCCTGTACCCACCTCCGAGCAGGCACTCGTTCCGGTGCAAATGGACCGTGCTGACATTGCGCAGGTCATTGATTTGCACCGCGAGGCCACCAAACGGACGCTGGATGCCGGCTACGATATTCTTGAGATTCACTGCGCACACGGCTATATCATCCAGCAGTTTCTATCGCCTATCGTCAACCAGCGCATTGATGCCTATGGCGGTGATTTGCAAGGGCGGATGCGCTTCGGTTTTGAACTGGTCGAGGCGATACGCGCTGTCTGGCCTGCAGATCGGCCGTTGTTCGCCCGCCTGTCGTGCGTCGACGGTGAGGGCGGTCATTGGGATCTGTCCGACACCATCGCCTTTGCCAGCGGGCTAAAAGCACGGGGCGTCGATCTAATCGATTGCTCTTCCGGCGGCATCAATGGCCCCTTGACCCTGTCTGTCGTGCCGCGCGCTGCCGGCTATCATGCACCATTTGCAGAGACAATCCGGCGGCAAGTTGGCATCATGAGCATGGGACCCGGCCTGATTACCGAAGCGCAGCAGGCGGAAGACATCCTCGTGCAAGGCCATTCGGACCTGATCTGCATGGCACGGGAGCTGATGTGGAACCCCAACTGGCCGGTGCATGCAGCGCAAACGCTCGGCGCGGCCAACTATCTCGACTTGCTGCCGCATCGCTATGCCTGGTGGCTTAAACGCCGCGAAGCAACACAGCAGCTGGGTTCAAACCAACAAGCCACCCTGGAAGCCTATACAGGGCTACGAAGAAAGGATTGCTAAGCATGAAAAACGGATTTGAAATTCCTGCTCTCTCCGTTTATGCTGATGGGTATCACATTTCATTATTGTAGAGTTTCGATGCTCAGCAAACATGATGGTTAAGGAGACGCTTATGACCTCACACCATAACATGGAACATCTGGTGGACAACAAGCATGGTGTGGTGAGCCGCGAAATTTTTGTCAATGACGATATTTACCAGCAGGAGCAAGAACAAATTTTCGCCCGTGCCTGGCTGCTCATCGGGCATCAAAGCCAAGTGTCTGAGCCGGGTGATTATTTCACCTCTTGCATGGGAGAAGAGTCGGTTATCCTCACCCGTGACCGGCAAAACAAGCTTCACGCGTTTCTCAATTCCTGCACCCATCGCGGTATGAAGGTGTGCCGCTACGACGAAGGCAACACCACCAATTTCACCTGCCCATACCACGGTTGGAGCTTCTCGACAGACGGCCAACTGGTTGGCGTGCCTTATTATAAAGATGCCTACCAGGAGAAACTCGATCGCTCACAATGGGGCTTGATCGAAGTCGCGCAGCTCGACCATTACAAAGGTACGATCTGGGCCACCTGGGATCCGGAAGCGCCACCGTTGCTGGACTATCTCGGCAGTATGAAAACCTTTCTCGACCTCTTACTGGATTGCCGGGATGGCCGCGAAGGCGGCTCGGAAGTGCTAGGTGGGGTGCAAAAATGGTATATGCCGTGTAACTGGAAATTTCCATCCGAAAACTTCGCTGGCGACGGCTATCATAATATCAGTCATCGCTCGGTGGACCTGGCCGGCATTGGACCTAGCGGTCAAGGCCGGCGCGATTTTGAATGGGATTCTACCCGCTCGATCAACGCGGCTATTCCAAACCGAGGGCACTCTGCCTTGGCCTACTTGCAAACGGAAGACATTCCTTATATTCCAACGTATATGGACACGCCCATTGTTGAGGAATACTTCAAGCACGTCTATGAAGAGCGGCAACGACGTCTCGGCAACGACGCCCGCTTGCTCGGACGGGTAGGTACAGTCTTTCCCCACATGTCTTTTTTAGCCAGACAGCCACGCTCAATCGCCGTTTGGCATCCGCGCAGCACGCAGAAAACCGAGGCCTGGCGCTGGTTTCTGGTCGATAAAGATGCGCCGCAAGAAGTCAAAGACGTGCTGCGTCACTATTATATGCGCTATTCCGGCCCTGGCGGCTTAACCGAGCAGGATGACATGGAAAACTGGAATTACGCCTCCTCTGCAAGCAAAGGCGTCATTGCACGCCGCCATACCTATAATTATCAGATGGGCATCGGCGCTGAGAAACCGGATAGCGTGCTGCCGGGTTTGGTCACCGACGGACATAGCGAACAAAACCAGCGCAATTACTATAAATTCTGGGCCGCTATGATGAGCGGGCGGAGCTGGAAAGAACTCGACTAGTACGGTGTAGCGCAACAACCCTGCCAAACGGGCAGGATGCACATAACGATAGACGCTTTGGCAAGCAAGCCGGAGACGGCAAGACATATTCTCCATAGGACACAACGCGATGGCTGGCAATCAGACGGACATGATGGCGGATAAACTTGAACAGTTACTGCTGGTTAGAGAAATTGAAGATTTCTTCTTCGCAGAAGCTGAACTGCTTGACGAACGGCATTTTGAAGCATGGCTCGACCTGCTCACCGACGATGTACGCTACTGGATGCCGATGCGCCGCAATGTGAAATTTGGCGAGCAAGAGCGTGAAGAAACACGCGAGCAGCAAGATATGAATTGGTTCGACGAAGGTAAGGAAACCCTGTCACAGCGCGTACGGCAGGTTCTTACCGGCGTACACTGGGCCGAAGAACCACTGTCACGCGTTAGCCATATGGTGTCCAACGTGCAACTGCTGCATGCAACGTCTGACGAGGTGGCGGCGAAATGCCGCTTCCTGATCTACCGTAACCGTTTGCAGGATGAGACGGACTTCTTTGTCGGCAAACGCGAGGACACCCTGCGGCGTGTTGAGGGACAGTGGAAGATTGCCCGGCGCAAGATCATTTTGGACCAGAATGTCTTGATGGCCAAAAACCTCACCATCTTTTTCTGACACCCCGCTACGCGAGCTCAACCAGACTTTCCGCAAACACCAGTTCCTCAGTTCCCTCCTGGGCGGGATTCTGCGGGACGTTGAGGTAGCGCAATTCGATCCAAACGCCATCTTTGGGGTTGGCGACGACTTCGGCAACGGCGCCATCTTTTAACCGTACTTTGGCGCCCAGTTCGAGGTCTAAGACATTCAGCACGGGTGTGACCCTCCTACGCAAACATTTCCAATGAGGGGACAGATTTGAACTCTGTCCCCAGGCGATTTTTCACCGCCCTCTATCCCTGCACTCAAGATGAATGCTCTTCGGAGCCGGACGCCATTTGCATTTCTAGCCGATTCATGGCTGCTTTGAGGGTAGGAAAGTAAATGGTCCGGATGCGTTCGACGATTTCGGTTGCGAGGCTTTCGTGATACGTATAGGAGGTCAGATTTCTGTCTTGCATCATGTTCATCCATCTGGCTTCTTCAGCAGGCGGAATGTAACCTGCCTGCAGCGCACTGGAGAATGCCTGTCTGGGCGTTGCCACTCGCAACCCTTCCTCTTGCGCAATTTTTTGAAACGTTTTCCAGGCAAGTTCATAGGTAAACTCAAAAGCCTGAATCACACCGGCTTTGTCCCGATTGGTACGAATGGGTTCGGTTAAAAACTGCTCCAGGCTGGCGAATGCCAATCTAAAATTTTGTAACGCGTTGTTGACACGATCACTTTTCATACAGGGTTATACCGGTCGCCAAAATTTCTTTGCGCAAGGACTCAGAGGCCTCATTAAAGTTGACCAGATCGAGTGGCAGCAGGGTGCCGGCTTCTTCTTGCCGATCTGCAACGAAATGCGCCCACCCTTGGCTATCGTCTAAGATAAAGGCCAAATCATAATCTGATGTCGGCTGACAGTCGGTTCGCGCCCGCGAGCCAAAAACGACGATCCTTGACAGGTGAAGTTGGCGCCTTGCCATGCCAATCAGCTCGCGTAAGAAAGCAGGCATGGCAGGCAGTGCGGTAGCGTTCCAATAGGCCGCCAGTGGTTCGGCTTGTTTTGTGTGACGCGACGTATTATCCATAACCAACATCGAAGCGATCAACTTGTCCCTGCGATGCAAAGCTCCTGGGCATATAGTGTAGCATGTTTTAATGTGTCTTCTCCCCTGACGGGAAAAAGTTGGCATAAGAGTGAGCAATTCTCAGATGCAAAACGCATGTAAAACTCACAACGGCGTGGGATCAAGAAAGCGGCGAATAACATTCTCTGTCATACGCGACACATTGTTATCGTAGTTATTATGCGCCAATGCCGCCGCCCAGGCGATCGAACTTGTCGAGAACACCGCGCCGCCATTGCGAGTCTCATAAAACACCAAATCACAGCGTACAAACGGACAGGTTTCACCCGTATTGGCCGAATGGGTATGGGTCAGCTCTTCCTTAACCCAATGATAAACGGACGAGAAGTCGGTGGCTGTCGCAACCACCAACGCATGCGGCGGTGTGCCAAGCGCTTGATCAGCACGGTCGATTTCCCAGCCGGCAGCGCCGCCACCAAGGATACCGAAATCGCCAATACGCTCCGCGTCTCCAATGCCTTGGAAGATAAAGACGGCCCGTGGGTCAAAACTCTGCGGGGTGCGCTCATAATAAGTCGAGACATCAAAACCCTGCGCCGTCATACCCGTGCCGGCAACCGACTGCGGGGCTCGCCCCATACGCCGCCACATACCGCCGAGTTCACCAGTAAAGCTATGATAATACTCGCCACCCTCAGCCGCCCAGGAGCGAATACCATCCTCAGCGCGGCGCATTTCGATAACGCCGGGGAGTTGCGGATGGTAAGAGGTACGCCAGTAGAAGCCGTTACCGCCAAAATAGATAAATCGCCCGCCATTGTGCTTGAATGCGTCGTAGGCATCCATCATACGTTGCGAGGGATATTCCGGATGCGTGCCCGTTATCACGCACCTGTACGAGGCAAGCAATGCCTCGCCCTCGGCATCGAGATCGTCTTCCGTAATCACATCATAATCAAAGCCGAGTTCATCTAGCCAATCAATAATGTGGGTATCGGCCGGCAGCTGCCACAGGCGCTCCTTAGGCCGCAGGTTGAATATTGGCCGCAGGCGTGAGGCGTAACAAACCCCACTGCCATCGCTATGCTCGTCGTACATCGACACACCATACTCAGGATGCTCATGCAGAAATAACGCCGTTGGGTCAACCGTAGCAAAATAACCCACCACATTTTCCCGTTCATGCCATTCGATTTCGACATGCCGATTGGCATAGGCCCAGTAGCTTGCCGTCGGCAGCAACAGAGCTAACGGTGCCCGCGCCGTGCCGCGCGGTGGCCGCACCACAAACGGGATATAGTCCTCGTGGCCATCCTGGGTGAGATAGGCGCAGTAGAGGCCGCTTTTTAAGTCATCCGGCACGGCAAAAGTGAAATCGGTTTGCCAACCACAGTCGTAGAGGTCATCATCGTGAAAATGAATGGCGCCATAGTGTTCCGGCTTGTGCGTCCAGTTGTACTCGCTCCCATCCCAATGGTGTCCCTTCATCGCACGGGTCGGTAAATTCACTGTCTCGCCATGCCGCGCATGCGGTGACCTATCAACCACGCGGGTAGAGGGAATGGCGTGGCTAAAATCCCACTGCGCCACCACGGCATGTTGAAAAACAGCCGCTGTTGCAGTGCTCAGATAGGCGTCGCGTTCCAGTTGCGACAACGGACGGCTAGCCACGAGTGGTGCTTCAATTTTTCCGTTATACAAACCACCGGCGATGATACGGCCGCTATGCGGCCCGGCTTCAGCCTGTTGGTTCCAGGCGGCGATGCGGAACGCACCACCCCTGCTTGGGCTAAGCTCAAGTCGCGTGCTGTGCGCTGCCGTCGTGTCGTCACGTGCATATTGGACGAGCGGGCGTTGGCCAACCCAGGCCTCACCC
This sequence comes from bacterium, assembly GCA_027294925.1. The sequence goes on along the minus strand of JAPULM010000443.1, from coordinate 8,142 downwards.
GCCACCGTATCAAAACTGGCCGCCACCAAATACCAATGCCGCTCGATAAGCGGCACCGCGGTGCGAATGACCTGTCGCTTGTCGCCATCCCCGAGCAGCAGTGCGAGCGCGCCGCAATCATCAAGAATCAGCGCATACCCACGCCCCTCAGTCTCCTGCCAAGTGCCAAGCAGTGCCTGGCGTCCTTTGGCCGGTGTGGTCGGCCAAATATAGGCCTGCAAGGTCGCCCGCGGCAGGGCAAAGGCATCCTCGCCGCCGACCTCAATGTAAGAACCGGCATAGGTCGGCTGAAAGCGGGCCGCATAGACGCCATTAATCGTTGACGCCACGGGTATTTGTTTCAGCCCAACCCCGGTCTGATCAGCGCAACGCAGCCGGACCAGTTCCGCTTGATAACCGCCAGGCTGTTCTGAACTCACTTTAAATTCAATGCGTTGGCCATTTTCCACGCTGAATGTATCGGCGTATCCCCTGATCGGCTTGGACGAGGCGTTGCTGGTCAGTTCACCATCGTCTTGCATCGGGTCCGTCCGATCCTCATCGTCTAACACCAGCGACTGTCCAGTATGCCGTTCCCAGCGCTTGCGGAACAACGCCCAATGCGCCTCGGCCAATGTCTCATAGCCATGACGGCGAAAAATTTCGATCGGATGCCCTTTAGGCCCCGTCGTACGAGCCAGATACCAGAGCCCACCGTGTCGTGTCTGCACGGCAACAATGCGCTCACCGATAGGCTCCCAACGCAGCAACTTCAACAACTTTTGCAATGCCGGGCTATGAGGGCCAAGCGCATTTTGCTTGAACTCTCGAGCTAGCTCAACATGCGTAAGGTCGATCGCATGCATGTTTCGATTTACACCTCCACAACGAACACAACAGACATCTTTAGGTAGAGCACACACCCCCCGTCTGCATCATTGCCGGTTGGGCAGGATGGTACATGTCGTTTTCAAATGTAATACGACATGTAGAAGCGATCAGCAACTTCTGCCCGGTTGTACGAGGCTGAAACCAAAGTGAACGTACGACAAGAGCTGGACAACGTGATATCCAGCAAGCGGTGAGTCGGAAAAAATGATGCGAGGCAGGCCCGCCGCCTCGCATCAACGTCTTAATCTCTAACCACTACGCCAGCATCGAATCGAGTGTCCCAACCGACGGTGCAAAGTAAAAGGAGCCGGAAGCCGGGTTGCTATAGTCGGTGAGGCGGTCGCGAACCTGACCGTCGCAGCCATACATGGCCCGTAGCCGCTCGCGCAACGGCGCCTGGTTTTTGCAGAAGGCGAGAAAATACAGACCAACGGTGCCATCATGGAAGGCGTACGGCGTTGAGCGCCGTGTAATCTCATCGCGTTTTGGTTTCGTGGCATCAGCTGTTTCACCTTGCCGCAGCTCGACATGTGACAGGTGGGAGGTCGGAGGCTGCACGTCAAGACGGGTGGAGTCCGACTTGGTGCGACCGAAAACGCCTTCTTGCTCGTTAAGAGGAAGTTTTTCCCAAGCTTCGAGATCGTGGACCCAGCGCTGTGCGTTGATATGACTGCCACCGGCACCGGGCTGACCAGCGGGGATGATGGCGACTTCGGCATCCCGATCAGCGGGGTCAGGATTACCCGTGCCGTCAATGAAGCCTGTCATATCGAGCGAAGCACCGTAAATGAACGTCATCGTTTCACGGGCGACGCTCATATGACCCGCAAGGGCTTGGCGGGCATTCCATTGTGTTCTCCAGACGGCCCCTTTGTCGGGGCTGTGCAGCCAAAACAGCAGTTCTTCCTGCGTCCCCTTCGCCTCCCGGCCACTTCCGTCGATCGAATGAATCGTCTCAAATGGTTGAAAATCATTCGGGATGTCGTCGGTCAAGTCGGACAGCAGAGATGGGCCGAAGGCGAGAACCGTCTTAATCCCCTGATCTTTACAGTCTTTCAGATATTGGCGCAGAACACCCTTGATGTGCCCAAGATCGGCCCCATCAACACGACTTAAGTGAACATACCACTGATGCACACCTATGTCGCGGTCAAGAATAGTAGGTTGCGGCGTTGCCATATCGGGCTCCTTTTGTTCATCATGCACAATTCAGATTAAATACTAATAACTATTAACACAGAAAAGATATTAACACGGAAAGAAGATGAAATCCAGAGGGCACGACAAGGTGTGAGGGCTATCTGTACACAGAGCAATTTACGCTGGCAAGCATTTTTCTTGAACAAAACAAAAGCAGTCGTTTGCCGAAGTAAGCAGCCTTTTGTTGACCATACGAGGTGATCCGCACCGACTGTCAGGCACCGGCGTCTGAAGGTGGATCGTTTCGCCCATATTTTCTTGCCAATCCATTGTGCCCATCTACCTTGTTTGTGGTAGGATACGCAGCACACTGTGCGCCTGACATCTCAACCCGACAATAAACAGAGGAATCCTACATGTTACAACTCGCCTATGTGGGTGGTCTGGGACTTATGGCTGGTCCGGCCGGTATGCACCTTAAACCTGATGGCCCGGCCAACGTGCTACGCGTGCATGACCGCGGTACGCCGGGGGAACAGAAAGATACCTTTCGCAACACTTGGCGACAACACGGTGCGGAGCTGGTGAGCACCTTTGACGCCGTCATTGGCGATGGACAACTAGATGGCGTGGTGGTTTGCTGCGGCAAAAATGGTGACGACGTCCGCATTATTGCCGAGCTCGCACGTTTACTGCGCCAGCGTAGTAGTGGCCAACCCTTTATGATGCACATGTCAACCGTCAGCGCCGGTTTCGCAATTGCCGCCCACGCTTATTGCACCCAGCAGGGTGTAGGCTACGTCAATTTTCCGCTTACCGGCGGTCCGCTGGGCGCACAGCTCGGCGGTGGGGACCCCAACGGTATGCTAATCCTGGCCAGCGGGGAACAGACGCTATACAATCGCCTGCAACCCACCATCAATGTCTTGGGACGCCCCAAATATTATGGTGCATCAGCCGCCGCTGGCGCCGAGACCAAACTCATTGGCCAACATCTGGTGTTCAACGGCTGCAGCGGCATTTGTACCGGCGCGGCGCTGTACGCGGAATGTTTTGCCGAGGGTACGATGGGCGGTGCACAGCAGGGCGACTATTTTGATTTTCTTAACGGTGGCGCCGGCGGTACACGGCAGTGGGATGTGGCGTTGAGTAAAGGCGTAAAAGATGATGACTGGGGCACGGGCTTCAACATCAAGCATGCCGTGGTCGATGCCATCTATGCCGCCAAGCTTGCACAGGAAAAAGGCCTGCCACGGTTATCGATTCAACCGATGATTAATATCACGCTGGCCTTTTCGTATCTCTTGCAGCAATATCCGGGGCAGTCTATCGCCACCCATGCCATTGCACGCGAGATGCTAGCCAGTGCGGCACGCGACCTGGATACCTTCATGAGCGACAACGGCGCCTATGCCTCAGATGTCAACGATTGTCTGGCCAAAGGTATCGCGTCGTTACCATCAGCCGTTCAACAAACCGTCCTCTTGGACGTAACGGTAGAAGATTTTGCGGCGTAGACCATTCAAATGGTTATCAGCCTATAAAAGGAGCGAACGTGGAAACAGTGGGATTCATCGGTTTGGGCAACATGGGCGGGGGTATGGCCGGCAATATTCAGAAGGCCGACTATCCGATGATTGTCTGTGATCTTCGCGAGGCGCTCACCAAACCGTTTGTCGAGCGCGGCGCACGTATGGGTAACTCACCGGCCGATGTCGCCAGTCAGTGCGACGTCACCTTCACCTCACTACCGGGCCCGGCGGAAGTCGAAGCTGTTGCGCTGGGAACCCAGGGCATCCTGGAAGGCATTAAGCCAGGCGGTATTTATGTTGATCTGTCAACCAGCCGCCCCACCCTCATCCGACAGCTCGAGCCGAAATTCCGCGCCAAAGGCGCCCATGTGCTGGATGCCCCAGTGAGTGGCGGTAAAAGTGGCGCCGCCTCTCGTAACCTGGCCGTCATGGTAGGAGGCGAGCAGGAAATATTTGAACGTCTCAAGCCCATTCTGGATGCATTTGGCGATAAAGTTTTTTACGCCGGTAGTATTGGCGCCGGCAGTGTATGCAAGTTGGTGCACAACATGATCGGGCACGGCGTACGGCAGGCGATCGCCGAGGGCTTGACGCTTGGCGTAAAAGCCGGGGTCGATGCCGAAACCGTCTGGGAATGCATACGGCGCGGCTCACTCGGTCGGATGCGGACCTTACACGAGGGTATCGCGCGTACGGTGTTCCGTGGCCAATTTGACAACCCCAGCTTTGCCCTGGCGCTTGCACGCAAAGACATATCATTGGCAACAGAACTCGGTCGGGAATTCAATGTGCCGATGCCCATCGCCAACTTAGCGGAGCAAATTGCAATTGAATCATTGAATCGTGGTTGGGGCGACCAAGACAGTAGCGTCACCTTCCGTCTGCAAGAAGAGGCAGCCAGGGTTGAAGTGCGAGCGCCGCACGTCGATCCGGTCAAAGCAGGGAAATTTATCACGACGCATCCCGAAGCCAATGCCTAAATGGGTGTAAAAATATTATTTCCCGTTTTGATGCTGTCACTTATGGACTAGACGTATTACCAACACGAGGATGAATCGTATAGTTCCACTGAGGGCAGGGCTCATAACGGGTTATATTCAATGTCTTCATCACTGCGTCAGTGACCTTCTTACCTTTCGGGGATAAGAAAAACAAACGGTATTTTAGCGGTCGCCCCTCCCGAGCACAATCCCGGCAAACACCCTGGGGGCATGCCAGCGTCGCTCACCGGCAGCCACGCTTTGCTCACGGCGCTAGCAGCGTCCCCTGCACCTAGTGGCTGCTACGCCAAGCTGCTCGCAGCTTGGCGTAGCAAGGCAACGCGCAGCACGGACATGCCGATCAGGTTAGGCTAAGGTTGCCTCTCAAGGGTTTCCCGCTGCGGGGGACTCGGGACGACCCGCCGGGGAAAGCTGGGGGGGGCGCGTTCTCTTGTGCTGCCTCTGCTACTGTTGTCTCGCCGCGGAGCAACTGAAGCACGAGCTCCCGACGCCGTTCTGCCGTCCACTGTTTTACATCGTCAGATATATCTTGAGCCACAATCAAACCTCTACAAGTTTCCTCGCCAGGAATGAGCCGCCCAACGCCCCTGCTGAGCGGCGGGTGACAGGTGGCCGACTCCCGATTAGCCAAAAAGCGTATGCTGTCACCCGTCTGCTCCAGCAGCATGTTCAAGTAAGCCGCTGACGCGGCAGTAATTCCAACCTCCTGACGTTTTCCTTCGACACCCCATTCCCTCTACGATGTCTTTCTTCTCAAACAGACAACCCGTCAACTCAAGAAGGGAGACATCTCATGACCCCACTGCGCCAACAAATGATGGCCGCGCTTCAACTCAGTGGCAAAGGCGAACGGACTCAGGAAGCCTATGTCCGTGAAGTACGCCTACTGGCTCAGTTCTATGACAAATCGCCTGGTTTGATCTCCGAACAGGAACTTCAGACCTACTTCCTGCACCGCAAAAATGACGATCGACTCGCTCCCAACTCCATGCGTATCTGCTACAGCGCCATTCGGTTTTTCTACCAGCACGTTCTTAAGCGCGATTGGCACACCCTGTCCTTGATTCGCGCGCAAACCGAACACCGACTTCCCGCTGTCCTCAGTATCCAAGAAGTCAGGCAACTCCTCAAAGCTGCCACACCCCTGCACAATCAGGTCTACTTCTCCACCGTCTATAGCCTGGGACTCAGACTGCATGAAGCCCTCTACCTTCAGGTCGCCGACATCGACGGCCAGCGCCTACAGGTCCATGTCCATAGAGGCAAGGGCGCCAAGGACCGCTACCTCCCCTTGCCCGAAGACACCCTGACTCTGTTACGTCTCTACTGGAAAACCCATCGTAACAAGACCTGGCTCTTTCCCGCCACCGGGCGGGATCAAAAGCAAGCCCCCACCGCCACTTATCCCATGAGCCGGGCCAGCGTCCAGGGCGCCTTTCGCAAAGCCAAAAAGCGGGCCGCTATCACCAAACTCGGCGTCGCCATCCATACCCTCAGACATTCTTATGCCACCCATCTGCTCGAAGCTGGCGTCAACCTCCGTCTTATCCAGCGCTACCTCGGACACATACGACTCGAAACCACTATGGTCTACCTGCATCTGACTCAGAAAGGTCATGAAGATGCCTATGGGCGCATCAACGCGCTCATGCAAGGGCTCGCCTCATGACCACCATTAACGATATCTTCAACGCTTATGCACCAAAGTACCTCGAACACTTTCCCAATCTGCCGCTCGCGCACCGAAAGGCCTTAAGCGCCATCTGTAATTGCCGTAGCGGACATTACGGCCACAGCCTCTATCAGTGCCAAAGCTGTGGCGCTAAACACCGCGTTCATCACGCATGCGGCAACCGCCACTGTCCCCAGTGCCAGCATCATAAAACCCGGCTGTGGCTACACAACCAACTTGCAAAACAGCTTCCCGCACCGCATTTCCTCATCACCTTCACCGTCCCTGAAACCTTGCGACCGTTTATCAGGTCCCATCAACGCATTGCCTACCAGGCCATGTTCAAGGCCTCTTCGACTGCCCTCAAACGGCTCGCCAAAGATGCGCGTTTCATCGCTACCGATCTCCCCGGCTTTACCGGTGTCCTGCATACCTGGGGCCGACAACTTCAGTATCATCCCCATATCCACTACATCGTCCCAGGCGGTGGACTCGCCAAGGACCGTGCCGAGTGGCGCCCCTCTAGAGCCAACTTCTTTGTCCCCGTCAAGGCCCTCTCACCCATCTACCGCGCCATCTTCAAACAAGAGATGCAACATGCCGGGCTTATCGAACGGATCGACTCGCAGGTCTGGAACATCGACTGGAATGTAAACAGTCAGGCTAACCCAACTGGGGCCGCATCCTTCAAATACCTCGCCCCCTATGTCTTCAAAGTCGCCATCTCCAACAGCCGCATTGTCTCGCTCAACGACCGTACCGTCACCTTCACGTATCGCAAACCCGGAAGCGGGCGGCAGCCTACCACCAACCTCGATGTCCTTGAGTTTATCCGTCGCTTCCTGCAACACGTTCTACCCGATGGATTGATGAAAGTCCGTCACTTCGGCTTTATGAATGCAAGCTGTGCCATCAAAATCGATATCATCCGGCTGATGATCGTGAAGCAATACGCCATCGCTTTCAAACCGACTCACCTCGCGGACCCGACACCGTTTGTCGCCGCATGCCCAACTTGTGGCGCACAAATGCAACTCGTCATGCGACTGTGGACAGCTAGCAGGGCGTTTCTCGACACCGGATGAGAGCAATGCTTTTGACATGACGAGCTCGCTTTCACCTGCTTTGCAAAACGCACCGCCACCCGTGCGTCCGCGGCACGCTAGCAGGCAGCAAAGAACGGCTGATAACGACATCAAAACGGACCAATAGAGACTTGACAACACGCCTCGGCTTTCCATATAACGCCCACACGGCCACACCTCATTATACTTTGAGGCGCACAACGCACACCCGACCTTGAAGCAATACCCTATAAGACACGCTGACCGGCACGCGGGGCTTCCTTGAACACAGGATTGAAGCGACCTCTTCGGGTCTCCTCAATCCTTATTGGTTAGGTGCTGCCCGGAAACCAGGGCTTGCCAAGACGCCGACCCATGTGAAATCTTACTCTGACCCCAGTTTTTTTAACAGTTACTATTTTCATGGGCCAACGTGGCAGAGCCTAGAGTTATTAGGACTGGCGTTAGTTTTGTCGGCGACAAACGAACTAGTGGTTAGCCACCGAACACGAACATGTGACAATAGGCCCCCATGGCGCGTCGTCGTTCGGGTAATCACGCCTATCCTGGCAAGCCTGATAGAAATTTATCTCGTAGTAAAATGCACAGGGATATTTGTGAGGCTGGGCGATGCTATTGACCCCAAATGGGGGACTCACATCTCGGTGCAGATTTTGACTTGTGACAATCTCTAACCGGCGAGGAATCCGCCGATAGCACCCTTAGCTCAGGTGAGGCGTTAGTTCTTAACAAGCCGGATTAATTCCAAAAGGTTGTACGGACCCATAGTTCGTTGTCCTTCTTCAATCTCATGAATCATCTCCGTTGCTCGTTCGAGAAGAGGAACATCAATTGTTTTTTCG
>JAPULM010000442.1 GCA_027294925.1 bacterium | reverse complement strand
GCTCACCACGGCCTCCAGACTGGTCAGCCATTTCTGGCTTTCCTTCTGCGCAATGGGCAGCTGCTTCCGCCGCTCCCGCTTGCCCACGTCGTGCGGATCCCGCGCCCAGACCTGCTGGGCCAACAGCCCAAAGGGGACGCGCTCGGGCGTGAACGCCAGCGTGCTATGGACCAGCAGGCCTTGACAGGCCGTATGCCCCAAGGGCCCCAAGCCCGTGGTGGCGGGGTGAGCCGTCCAGTTGACTTCGGGGGTGTCTTGGACCCCCAAGACCACGGGGACCCGGGCCAGGCGACCGTAGGTCGCCTCAATATGACTGGCCAGGACGTCGTGAGGCGCGATGGCGTCGTTCGAAAAGAAGCGATACGCGCCTTTGAGCATCGCGCCACTGCCACAGGCTTCTGGCAGCGCGGCGGTGGGGTGCTGGGCCAGGACGTGCGCGAGCTCTACCAGGCGCGTGGTATGCCGCTCATCACCGAGTTCGGCATCAGCAAATTCGGTGACGGCCCAGTTGGTGTCATCAGGGAGGTTGCTCATGCCTACCTCCTTTGCAAACAGGTTGCTCTGAGGAATGCTGTCGGGGCTGAAAGCTCCAGCATACCCCAAAAGCCTCTAAAATAAAAATTGTGGGTAACTGGCAGCCTCAGACGGGATGGTCAGGCGGATGCGATACCAGGCGAACGTGAAGCCGACGGAACGGCGCTCCTGGATGTCGCCGTCCTTCTCCCACTATGAGTCGTCGTAATCGGCGAGACGGGCCGGACTTTCTCGCAACTCGGCGGTCAGGCCCTGGTTGGGCTCACCGGGGACCAAGCCGGGGGCAATTCTCCATCCCGTGGTCTTGAGTAGGGCCAAGTCCGAAGGATTTTCCAGGTTTAAAGCAATTCGGGCCATTGAGGTCTCCTTGCTCGCGGTTAAGACTGACAACTGGCCGGCTAACGCGTCCAGTCCTTCGCTGATGGGGCAGTTAGAGGATGCCCGTCGCCTGCATGGCTGCCTTGGCAATGTCAGAGAGCACAAGCTCGCCGGTGACTGCATCGCTGCTACCTTGGCTATACAGCGCGATAATGAGCGTGCCACCTGGCGCTTGTACGAAGCCGACGTCGTTGATGACACCCGTATTGGAGCCCGTTTTAGTGCCCCAACAATAGCCTTCGGACTTCGGCACATGCCGCCCGATACGACGATGATTCTGCTGCAGGGTTAGAGTCGTGATCATCGCCTGACAGGACGCAGGGGAAGCCGCCTGTTTATCCAGAACGGCTTTGACGACGGTCGTGTAATCATTCGGCGTGGCCCAATTCTCTTGCTCCCCCTCGACCGCGAGGCGCCCACGCATGGGGCGGCCGAGAGTCGAGGCACTCATGCCAAGATCGTGCATGGTCGCGTTAATGCGATCCATCCCAGCCACATCGATCAACATATTTGTAGCGGTGTTGTCGCTAATCGACATCATCAAGTAGAGGAGGTCGCCAAGCGATAATTGTAGACCCGCATGCATATGCTGAAGCACGCCACTGCCTGGTGATTGATCCTCAGGACGGACGATATACGGGTCGTCAATCTTGAGTTCGCCGCGATCAATACCCCGGTAGATCTCGATCATGATTGGGATTTTGACGGTACTGGCCGCCGGAAACCGAGTATCTCCCTTGGCCTCCCAACGCTCACCACGGGGGGAGATCACACTGACGCCGACAGAGCCGTGCGCCTCGTTAGCGTTGACCGCCTGCTCTAGTCCACTCCAATCTGTAGTCATCATGACCCTCCCTGAAACGTCAGCTCATCGAGCGATTGTTCAATAACAAGCGCCGCATTCTATGTCATCTAGATGACATCTTCAAAACAACTCATGCACATGTATCGCCCGGATCGGCGGGCGGCGCGCAATTGCATGTGACTCCCAAAATCTCGTAACCGCTGAAACAAGGAAGTTACTCGATGGCGAGCCAATTCGCGACGGTATGGCCCATGGTAACAACTCGGTGGACGCCGTTTGCGTAGGTGGTGATGAAGCGGTATGCGTCTTCGGGAATCACGGTGGTTGCAGGGCGACAGTGAGCCATTCGTGCGCCTTCGGTTTGAGCTCTTTCATTGACCTGTTGCATGGCATGCTGGAGTTGGCCGTTTTGTACGAGCGATGACAAGCGTGTATAGACTAATGCGAGCAGACCGGGCCAGTGGGCGAGATGCCGCCAGATGGTGGGTATGGTCGGCTCTTGGTGTTTAGCGCCGGGGCGCTGGCTAATACGTGCGATGTCCTCTAAGAGTGTCCAAGTGTCTGCTGCAATGTCGGCCTGGGCAAGCAGCCTAGGCAATGGTGGCCACGGTGGTGGCGAAGTCGGGATCGGTTCGTTTGCAGGCGTACCTGCAGGTTTGACAACCAAAGCAGTGAGTGCCATAAGATTCAGACCGTTTGACCGATTATAGGCTCCTAAGATGGCGCGGATTGATGGAAAATCGTTTGGAGAGACACCAACGCAGGACAGCTGGCTACGGGTGAAGGGCTCTGGATTGGGTAGCAAGATTTGTTCGCGCAGGTTTAAGAGGGCCGCCTGAGGTTGTCCCGTTTGGTAAAGCGGTTTTGTGGCGTTCCAGGCGGAGGGCAAGCCGTCTTCAATGTCGACAAGAATTCTCCAGACAGAGGTGATGAGCGGCAGCTCCATAGTTTGGCGGATATCAGCAAAAATGTCGGCGATTGCGCCGGTGGCATCTGCTTCGGCAATCGCTGTCACTGGATTGCTCATGTTAAGCTCGCTCATGATGATCTTTCCCGGTCTGGACGAGTAACGAGCATCGATAGAGGTCCGGCTACGTCCCCCGCCGCTGAGGTCTCAGGCGGTGGCCGCCTCGATATCGCGAACCACGTAGCCCAGTTGGCGCAGATCGCCCAATACTCGGCTCATCGTCCTCGTCCCCCAAACGCTATCGTTTTTGTTAGCTCACGCGGCGTACCACGCAAAACTCACCCCCTTCAGGATCAGCCATGATGGTGGCGCTAAAGCCGAGATGGTCGTCGTCCGTAGCGCCATGCTGCAAGATGGTCGCTCCCAAGGTCACCAGGTGGGCGATCATCACCTCGGCATCGGACGGGAATAAATCGAGATGCATCCGATGCTTCGCAGTCTTGCCCTCGGGCACTTTTTGAAGGGTCAAGTGATTGAGTGGACGTCGGACCGGGGAATCGCTCAGCGTAATGTAGGGCTGCCCCGCTCCCTCTCGCTTGCGGAAGCCTAGCAGCCTGCCAAAAATCGGCCATTTTTTCGGGGTCGTGACAATCTAAGGTCAAGCCGACGGCTCGAAGTTCGAATGTATTGCTCATACGCCACGTTCCTTCATCCTACCTCTCAATAAGTGAACAGCTGCTTGGCCGCGTGCCGCAGGCCAGGGGGAAGGCGCTGGGGGGTAGCGGCGCGGGATCAACCCACGCCGTTGTCTGGCAGTATTGTTCGTTCACTTACAATGCATTGCTCGGGCGGCGCAGCGTCCGCCACATGTGCGCACTGGGCGAGAGGTCGTTGCCCAACCCCTCCTTGGGCTGTTTGAAGTGGCGCCCGATCACATCTTCGAACTCTTCAAGTTCGACCGTTAGATCCGGATTGAACGAGTAATCGTCATTCATACAGATGGCCAGGGCCGAGCCATACCATTTGTGCTGGCGCGCCCGCTTGTACTCCGCCACCACATATTCTGGCAGCTGATAGTCTTCGCCAAACATGACCTTGTAACTTTGCGGATATTCGTAACCGGCCTCATCATCAGGAAAAAACTTAATCACCTGGTGCATGCGGACGGCCCAGCACACCTCTTCATCCACGTACGGCTCAATCATCTGAGCGCCCCAGTAGCCGTGGTCAGACCGAATAAACGCCGCTACGCCAACATCGTGCAACAAGCATGCGAGAATCATCGGCTCTGGCAAACCGTTCTCCCGTGCCAGGCGCGCGCTTTGCAACAAGTGCTGATGATTGGGGGGAAATCGTAGTTTGAAAAAATCGATCAGCGTCGGGCGCTCCGGCATCTGTGGTAAACGCGGGTCCTCGCCCATGAGAACTTTCGCGCCTGGGGGCCTGACATCGCCAGTGCGATTCCCATCGGCAAGATGAAATAGCCAGGACTTATGAATAAACCGTTGGCCAAGTTCTTCCATTTTCTGGTGTTCGTGAGCTTCGGCCAGCTCCATTGCGGAATTGCTCATGTGTATCACTCGCTTGAGATTGGGAATGATCCGAACTCGACCGGCCTGCGGCCCGGCAATTGGCCTCGGAAGAGAACCGAACGCTAGTGCCGGGAAGAGGCGGGCGATCACCTGTTGCCTCACAGTCTATTGGCCTCAACCTCCATTGATCAAATACGCCAGCCCGTCAACAGTCAGGCGCCGACTGAACCGCCTGGCATTGCAGGCGGAGGATAGGAAATCCGGGTGCCATTTTAGCGTCGGCCCCACCAAAACGCAACCCCCAGCAACCCCCTTGGGAGCCCCCGGCGGGACTCGCTCACGGCGTTAGCGCCATCGATTGGCGTCGTCCTCACGTCGTGAGGCTCAACTATCTTGATGCTCCTGCACCGAACGCGACAGTTCGTCGACTAAGTCTGGGAGCTCGCGTATGCTTTCCAACATGCGTAGAGCACCGCTAAAGTCGAGCCCACGCGTTAGGCCCTGTGGAATGACGGCACAGCGTATGCCAGCGGCCAGTGCCGCTCGCAGCCCCCGATCCGAATCTTCTACCACCAGACACTCTGAAGCCCCCAAGCGATGGCGTCGCAAGGCTTCGAGATAGGGTGCGGGATCGGGTTTGGACTCGCCATAATCTTCGCGCACCAGCACAAAGTCAACGTAGGACAACAGGTCCGTTGTGGCGTGAATCGTCTCGAAGTGACGACGGCGCGATCCAGTTACAATCCCCATCTGCACTCTACCGTGCAACATCTGGAGGACTTCGTGCACACCGTCAATGACGGTGATGCCTTCGCCTAACAGCTCCAGATAGCGCGCATCACGCCAGCGTCGCAACCCCTCGGCCTCGTTATGACTCAAGCTGTGTTCAGATGTCATTCTGAACAAGCCCTCACTCTTTTTCAAGAAAAGGTCTACGTAGCGATCCTCACTCAGTTCGATCTCGACACGCGCCAACGCCTCACGACAAGCGCGGAAATAGAGGTGCTCGGTATCAACGAGCACACCATCATTGTCCCAGAGAATAGTTGTTAGCATACCAATCTGTGCCTACCCCAAGTCCGGTTAACATGTCACTTCTCAATTCCGGTCTTATCCGGAGAGCTTCTTGCAGCTCCATGTCTACTTCATGTCTACTTGCAGGGCCATGTATCAAGGCATCGTCTGGCGTACCAGTATAACACGCCAGAACCCTCGGATAAGCATCCGTTACATCATATCCGTATTGCCCATCGCCTCAACGACCGCTGCCACTACCCGCCCGGTACCCCCCTTGCTGTGCCAAAACGCCACCGCTCCGAGGTTGATCCAAACCCTGACACAACCTTGATACCCTTGACGCCGCCCCAGTAGGCCCACTCGGTGAGAAAGACGTACGGGTAGAGCTGGCCGCTCCCCCAGAAAAGCATGGCCAGCAGCCAGCCCGGCATGCCCGCCTTCAGCTCACCCAGAGATGCCCCTTCCGGTGTATCAGGTCAGCGGGTTGTCAGTCACCGCAATCCCTTCGATCTCAATTAACAGACCATCAACCGCCAGACACTCGACCCCGAGCATAGTGTTAGTCGGTTGATGACCCTCTGGAAAATACTCGCCGATAACATCAATGATCCCTTGCAGTTGCCCTTGGTCGTAGTTGACGACATAGGTGGTGATTTTGACCATGTCCGCCATGCTTGCACCAGCCGCTTCTACATTTCGTTTCAAATTGGTCAGCGCCTGATGAGTTTGGGCAATGATGTCGTTACCACCCACGATGTTACGGTTTTCATCAAACGCGATCTGTCCAGCCAGATAAATGGTGCGCCCCCCTTCTACTGAAACGACATGATGGTAGTTTTTCGGGGTCGGAGAGCCGGGCGGGTTGATTCGAATGAGTTTCATTATCTTTCCTCAATTCGTTCAGGTAGATAGGTAGTTAGTCAAGCAACGGCACCACCTCGGTCACAAACCGCCGCAACTGCGCAGTTTGGTCATAGGCGGTAAAGCGCACGCTTAGCAGCTCTACGCCGGCGTCGCGAAACTCGAGTATCTTCTCTGCACACGTCTGCGGCGAACCGTACGCCGTCCACATCCTGACAAAATCGTGATCGAAGTCAGTCGTATAGTAGTCGTCCAGAAACCGCTTGCTTTCCCTGAACGCAGGTTCCGGATCGCCGATATTGACGTTGTAGTAGACACAACTCTCTAAATCTTCCGGGTTTCTACCCGCCTTGGCAGCCGCAGCTCGCACGCCCTGCCAACCGGTTGCAAATTGTGCCGGTGTGACCATCGTCGTCATCCAACCATCAGCATGTTCACCGACGCGTGCAATGGCCCGTTGAGAGACCTTTGGTGAGGCTTGAAAGGCTTGTGGATTGTTGGCGATCCAGATTGGCGGTCGCGGCTTTTGCAGCGGCGCAGGCCGCACCGCGATATTGTCAAAGTTGTAGAACTTGCCATGAAAGCTGGCCGGATCTTCAGTCCATAGTGTCCGCAATACGGCCATGCCTTCCAGCAGGCGTCCAACCCGATCCGCAGGCCGTACGCCGAAGGCTGCATATTCATTGGCAAATCCGCCAACAATGCCGTGCCCGCCACCACCGCCTATACACGCGACCAACAACGCACGGCCTTCGCTCAAGTTATCGAGCGACGACCATTGCGCGGCCAACACAATCGGATCGCGTAACGGAAAGCTCGCCATGCAGGCGGTGCCCAAGCGCGCGTTGCTGGTGCAGGTGCTTAACGCTGACAACAAAGTCACGGACTCCATGCGTGGCTTCGCTAACAAATTGTCGCCTACAAAGAGCGCGTCGAATAGGCCGCTGGCGTCCGCCTCAGCGGCCATGCTCAGCAGCTCTGCAACCGTGACCGCGCCAAACACCACCCCCTGATTCGGTAACAATAGGCCTAGTTTCATAAGCCAAACCTCAAATGCGTTTTTATTCAGTTTGGACTAAATCGGTCCAGATGAGATTGGCACACGGAGCTTCAGCTCGCAGGCTCGCGTCCTCGCTGTCCGGGAGTTGTGTGTACGAATCTGTTATGGTCTGGTTTAGTTCAGGAGATGCGGTGCCATGAGCGAGAACACGCCAATCGCCGCGTCGAACTGATCGCCGCCATCGCGCACCATTTGATACGTGCCTTGCATCGACCCCGACGGCGTGCCGAGCGGGCAGAAGCTGGTGTATTCGTGCGACTGACCCGGCTCCAACCGAGGCTGAGCGCCCACCACACCGGGACCGCGCACATGCTCGGCGCGGCCGTAGGCGTCCTGAATGATCCAGTGCCGGCTGATCAGCTGTGCGGGCGCGTCGCCCTCGTTGGTGATCCGCACTGTGTAGGCAAAGATATACTGCCCACGCTCTGGCTGCGATTTAGCCGGCAAGTAAAAGCTCTCAACCGAAATTCGAATGCCCTGGGTCACGACGTTAGACATGAGAGAGATCCTAATGCGAACACCCAGACGACACACATGGCCTCGCCCAGGTGTGGGTGATTCTGTTGCAGCCGAGTGCGCTTGCTCGGGGTAGGCATTGGCGATCAGCTTGGCCAACTCAACGCTGTGGTCGAGCTAGGTGAGCATGGCGCCGCCGCCGACAAACTCGCTGCCGATGAAGAGCTGTGGAAGGGCCGACCAACGGCTGATCTTGCTCACGGCATTGCGGATTCCCGGGCACGTCCTTGTCGCCGAACGGCTTACCGTGCTTCTTGAGAATTGCAACCACGCGGGCCGAGAGGCCGCAGCGAGGCGTGTTGGCGTTGCCCTTCATGAACAGTATAATCTTGTTGTCAGCCACCCGCTTCTTCACGTCGGCGCCCAGCTCGGCCGTGCCTGGGGACTCAGGAGACTTGACGCCTTCGAGTCGATAAAAAATAGCAACGCTATTCTACGGCCAGCCTCGCCAGTGCGCAACCCTCAGCAAGCCTCTTGGGATACCCCGTCAGTCCCCACTGTCTTGCTCGGCTCCGTATCAGCTGCCACTACCCGCTGGCAAGCCCCGGAATCGCCGCCCTAAAGAGCCGCCGCCGCTCTAGCCGGACTACGTTGTCTCTGGCTGCCGCCATGGGCCGCTGTAGCAGGGCGCCCCATGGCCGAGCTTAATCCTGCAACATGACAGACAGGTTGGTGACATAGAGAGCGCCTTAGCGGTCAACTTCGGCCGTTGTAGGCCGGTGATAGGGCGGGGTTTTGCACCCACGACAACAGTTGCGTATCGAGCCAGCGGTATCCACCCGGCTCCCATGGGCAGCCGAGAAAGCCGAGATGCCCACCCCGTTCGGTCTGATACACCTGTACCTGTGGCGGCAAGGCCACAGTCGAAAAAACGGTCGCGTCAATAAAGGGATCGGCGGCGGCAAACAAGATGCGACATGGGGTGGCAATCTGTGGCACCAGCGGCGCAGCGCTACAGCGCTGATAGTAATCCAGAGCGTCACGGAAGCCGCATTGCGGAGCGATATACAGGTCGTCGAACTGGCGCAGCGTCAAATGCTCTGGCAGATGTACGGGAGGAAGGTCGTGAAACTGGGCATGGCGGGCGGCCACGGCAGCTTTGAGTAAGGTGACGAAGTGTTGTTCGTAGAATCGATTCTCTGGCTGTGCGAGCTTGTCGGAACAGGCCGTGAGATCAGCCGCTGGACAAACGGCAATCACGTGCCCCAGATAGTCTGAGGCGTCCTGACCAAGCTCCCCGGCGAGTTTGAGGACAAGATTACCCCCAAGCGAAAAGCCAATGGCGGTAAGTGGTGACTGCGGCGTTTCCTGCCGGATATCGGCCAAAACAGCCTGCACATCATCACCCCCAGGGCCTTCCCGGCAGCGCCGCCCGCCGCCGTGCTGCATGCCGCGACCGGGGGCTGTAGCCGCCGGCTGCAGGCAGGGGAGCGACCGCAATCGGCGGGCAAAACGGCGTTTGATTTGCCTCTACGTGGAACCGGCACGTGCCGGCTCCTCTCGACAACCCTGTGTCTACCAAGCCCGCCACCCGCCATCAACATGCAGGATCGCCCCGGTCACGTAAGAGGCGGCGGGCGAGGCCAGGAAGATCACGGCTCCGAGTAACTCCCCTTCCCGGCCGAGACGTCCCATGGGGGTAAACAGCTCCATGCGGGCTCGCTGCTCGTCCTGCACGCGCCCCAGACGCGGATCGGTGATCA
>JAPULM010000441.1 GCA_027294925.1 bacterium | reverse complement strand
CCGCATCGATTTGATGAAGGAATGCGGTTTTGAATGGGATAATCAGACGGGGGCACAGCCTCGGCCGACAACGCCTGAACTACGGCTTGCAGATCTGGACCAAGACGGCATTGATGCCGAGTTAATATATGGATGTCTACGGGTCAATGACCTCATTCCTGATGGTGAACGTCGCTGTTGGGCCTATAAGGTGTACAATGACTGGGTAGCGGACTTTGCTAAGCGGTCTGACCCTAATCGGGTATTTCCGCTGGCGGTCATTCCGAATAATGATCCGCAAGTGGCGGCCGACGAGGTGCGCCGTTGCGCTAAAATGGGACTCAAAGGGGGAGATTTGCCCTTTAACCGTATGGTGGTTCCGCTGTTTCATCATGATTGGTATGCGGTGTGGGAAGCTGCTGCTGAGTGTCAGTTCCCCATTTCCTTTCACTCCACCGGCTTTAAAGGTCTACGGGGACCGGATACGCCTGCCATGGAGCAGGCGTATAGGACTGAATGGCGTCTGGTGCGTTCAGCTCTGTTTCAGTTAGACGGCATGGAAGTGTTGGTGGCGTTACTCACCTCAGGCGCCTGTGAAAAATATCCGGACTTCAAATTCGTTCTCGGCGAATCTGGAGTCACCTGGATTCCCTATGTTCTTGATCGTTTAGACACGGAGTATAATGACCGCGCCCGTGACCTTGGTTTTGCTATGAAGCCGAGTGATTACTTCCGGCGTCAAGGCTATACCACCTATCAGCAAGATCAATTTATTGAAACCATTATTCCCTTGGTGGGTGAAGATAATATTATCTGGGGAGCAGATTATCCCCATCCCGACTGTGTATGGCCCGAGTCGCATCAGCACATTGAGAAGAACTTGAGTCACCTGTCCGACAGCGTGCGGCGTAAGATCCTCTCTGACAACGTTGTTAACCTCTACCATCTCGGTAAATAGACCGGCGTTGGGTGTTGATCCTCAGCCCGGATTGGGGTAAAGGCCCCAGATTATCCGTTGCTCCTGTTGCCAAGCTCAATAGCGCACCCGGAACGAATCTCCCTGACTGACGATGTGCAACGCCGTAGGCGGCGCGAAGTGGGTACCAAGAATCAACGTTGAGGTGTCGGCATAGCGCTGCACGAACTCGGTGCGTGTCTGAATCGCCAGATCGGGGAGCACGCAGGCGCGGGACGTCCATTGCGGCTCGGCAACCTGCATCGGGTGGTGGATCATATCACCGGTAATGACGGCATCGTTGCCCTGTGAGGTGAGATGGACGCTGCAATGGCCAGGGGTATGGCCCGGCGTGAATTCGAGCCCAATGCCGTCGGCAATCATGTGGTCTTGCTCAACCATGGTGGCAAGTCCGGCATTGACGATAGGTAGCACACTGTCATTCATCACTTCGGCTTGATTGTCGTCCCTGCTGTCCTTCCAGTGCTCCCATTCGGTACGGTGGAACAGATAGTTGGCGTTGGGAAAGGTTGGCACCCACTGGCCGTCTTTGAGATGCGTGTTCCAGCCCACGTGATCGACGTGCAAATGCGTACAGAAGACGTAGTCGACCGCTTGCGGATTGACGCCGGCCGCCGTCAGCCGATCGACATAGTCGGTCTGCATATTCGTCCACAGAGGAACATCGCGTTGGCGATCGTTGCCAATGCAGGTATCAATAAGAATGGTGTGCTGCGGTGTCCGCACCACAAAGGTGTGAATACTCAGGCGTAGCTTGAGATCTTCGGTACAGAAATGGGGTGTCAGCCAGTCGCGATGTGGCTCAAGGTCGTCGTAGGTGACGTCTGCAAAGAGATAACGCGGACTGATGGTCCAGATCATCTCCTCAACACGGCTGATTTCAATATTACCAATGGTTACAGGCTGCATAGCGGTTCTCCGGAAGACATAGGGATGCCGGAATCTGAATTCACCGTACAATGTCATCATCTTGTGTAGCGAAGCCAGTATATATGGCGTGTTCCCCATCATCAAGGACAGAGTCTATGAATATGATGTTACGCACGACATAGACCCCTCAGGACGCTAAAACCTTTCTCAGCATGACATCCAAAAGAAACAGGAGCCCTCTATGCTTGAGTGCTTTCTCGACACCAAAGCTGTTGACTCGATACCGCTTATGCCTGTACAGGAAGCGACTTATCAAACCTGGTTGGAACAGCAAGACGCCACTTTGGTGCGCTGGCTTAGCAATACTGGATTTGTGGCCAAAGCGGGCAATTTATGTCTGATTCCAGGTGCAGACGGCGTCGTGGCATCGGTGGTTGTCGGCATTTTGACAACCACCGATGCATGGGCCTGCGGCGATTTGTCCAAACGGCTACCGGCTGGGAATTATCACCTGGCTACTGATTGGGAAGCGGCAGCCGTTGAACGAACGACCATCGGCTGGGGGCTTGGCGCCTATCGCTTTACCCGCTATAAGGACAGCGGCGCCAGCGTTGCTAAACTTGTTGTTGATCCGGCCTGCAATGCTGCGTTGATCCGCAATCAGGTTGAGGCAACCTATCTGGTTAGGGACCTGATTAACACACCGGCGGAAGACATGATGCCGGAACATCTTGCCGAGATCATCGATAGGGTGGGGCACGAATTTGGCGCTACGGTGAGGCAGATCGTCGGCGATGAGTTGTTGAGCCAAAACTACCCCACCATTCACCGCGTAGGACGCGCCAGCATGCATGCGCCACGTTTAATCGATCTGCGCTGGGGTGATGTCAATCATCCGAAAGTCACCCTGGTGGGAAAAGGGGTGTGTTTTGACAGTGGGGGGCTCGATTTAAAATCCGCTGCAGGGATGCGTCTGATGAAAAAAGACATGGGCGGTGCGGCGCACGCCCTGGGGTTGGCCCTTATGGTAATGGATGCTGGTCTGCCGGTGTGTCTCAGGCTACTGGTGCCGGCGGTCGAAAATGCGGTCTCCGGCGATGCAATGCGACCGGGCGATATTATCACCTCGCGCCAGGGGCTTACCATCGAAGTTGATAATACCGATGCGGAAGGCCGTTTGATTTTATGTGACGCCCTGACCGAAGGCGGGGCGGAACAACCTGAACTACTGATTGATTTTGCCACCCTGACCGGCGCGGCGCGGGTGGCACTGGGTACCGATTTGCCAGCCCTGTTCAGCAATTCTGATGAGCTGGCCGATGGCCTCCTGGCCGGCGCCGAACGGGTCGGCGATCCGATGTGGCGTATGCCCTTACACGCCGTCTATCGCGAGATGCTCGATAGCAGCATTGCAGATATCGCCAATTCGGCCAATGCGCCGTTTGCCGGCGCCATTACGGCAGCGTTGTTTTTGCAGGAATTCGTCACCGCCGGAGTGAACTGGGCGCATTTTGACATGATGGCCTGGAATCGCAGCAGCAAACCCGGCCGTCCTGAAGGCGGGGAAGCGATGGGGATACGGGGCGTGTTTGATTATCTACGGCAACGCTTTGCCCCTTAAACCTATGATCAATGCGACAGGTCAATCGTCAAGGTAATAACAAGAAAACGGAGGCGCTTATCATGCTGGCAACAAAGCGGCTCAGCGTGTCAAAATTCGGTAAGGAAACCCTCTTGCTGTCTGGCTTGACCACCGGCCATATGGTGAATGATTTTTATTCGATGGTGCTCCCACCTCTCATTCCCGCCTTGATACCGGTGTTCGGTCTGAGCTACTTCCAGATTGGGCTGCTGTCGTTCTGCTTCTATATTTTGTCCGGTATTCTGCAGCCGACCATCGGTTATCTATCTGACAAACATGCTATTCGAAAAAAAATAATTATCGTCGGCTTTCTCATTAATGGTGCCGGCTTCTTGGCCGTCGGATTGTCGCCAAGCTACCCTCTGGTGCTACTAGCCAGTCTACTATGCGGTCTTGGTGCCGCCACCTTTCATCCGCAGTCTACCAACTTTCTCAGCCGTGCGTTCCCGCAAAATAAAGGCCGCGCGATGGGTATCCATGGCTGGGGTGGGTCAATTGGCAATTTTCTCGCCCCGTTAGTGGTAGCCGCTCTGGTGTCATGGATCGGGTGGCGTCAAGGTGTCATGTTGTTGCTGATTCCAGGACTGTGTGTTGCCTTGATGCTGTGGCGGCTGTTAGATGAGCCGCCAGATGTCCAGTCGAGTAGCTTCAGGAAAGGCCTGAGCAAAGACCTCGTGTTGGTGGCGGTTACCTTTGCCATGCTGAGCATGGTTCTGCGTGGCTTTCTCACCTTTCTGCCCACCTTCCTGGTAGAACAGGGCTCAACCTTGGCGCAAGCGGGGTTTTTCACTTCCCTGATGCTGTTTGTCGGTTTGGTCTCGCAACCCCTGGGCGGCGCAGTCTATGATCGTGTGGGCGGCCGCATCATTTTCTTCGTCTGTGCGGTAGCGACCGGATTTGGCCTGCTGATGTTTACACACGCCACGGGCTTCATGGTGGTGGTCTGGACCATTGTGGTCGGCTTCTTTGTCGCGGCTCTATTTCCGGTCGCCCTGGCGATGGGCAGTGACGTTGCCAAAGACAACCAGGTGGGGCTAAGCGTTGGGGTGGTGTTTGGCTTATCGAGCACATTATCAGCTTTCACACCGGCCCTCATGGGCTACGTTGCCGATCACGTCGGTCTGTCCCGTTCGTTCTCGTTACTGATTGTTATCGCTGGTTTAGGCGCCTTACTGGCTTTGGTGTTGCCGCGCAAGAGTCGTTGACACCTTATGGTCAGGCCACGTCGTCAATTATCCAGTCTTGTGTCTCCATTATTCAGGATAATTTGAGAGGGATAACGGCGCGCGTTACGCCCTGAAATGCGGCATCACTTCGGTGGCAAAGCGGTGGTCTTTGACTGCTGCAGCGGAATGACTAAAAAAGGCCATTAGCATTTTGCTGACGCCCAACTCGGCAAGCTCACCGGCCATTTCCAAAGTTTTCGGGCCCTCGGCGGTAACATAGACCGGCACCGGCCGAGAGGGCCACAGCAGGCGGATGATTTTACCGCGATAGACGGTTTCTTGCTTGGCGAACAGTTCCTTGATAGCTACCAAGTATTCCCGGGTGGTAGCCAGTTTAGCGCCTTTCAGCCCCAGGTTGTACACGGCGCTATCACCACTGCCGATATTGAAGACGGCGCGGCCGCCGGTGAGTTCGTGTAGGCTGGCAATAGCGCTGGCCGCCACGGCCGGATGTCGGGTCAGCGGATTGGTCACGGCGGGCCAGATCTTGACGCGCTGGGTGCTCATGCCAATCACCGTCATGGTCACGTACAGCTCACGCCAGATAGACTGGGTATCCGGCATCACCAAGCTATGGTAGCCCCATTCTTCCCTGCGAACGTGCTGTTGATAAACATGGAGACCTTCAGGTGTCAAGCTGTCCGGAACGGCAAGGGCGGCAAAGTCGACTTGCATGATCCATCCTTCTCAGGTGTGAAGCTCGATGAGGTCACCGTCCTGAACCACGTGGTTGCGTTGTACCATCTGGCCATCGTATTTTTCCGTGCTCCAGATACGGGCGAATTTGAGCTGTGCGGCAAAATCCTTATGCACAGTGGCTGCTACCTCGACAACGGTACTGCCGCGTGGCAGTGTAAATGGCGCGTCAAACGCCGCCTTTTTGCCCGGCGCCTTGGTATAGGCCCGCACCACGTCCAGCACGTCATAGAGCGCCCGGCGCAGCGTCTCAAGGTCATCGCCTTGGGTTGCCGAAGCCGTCAGCATGGGCCAGCGGTCGGCATACAATTCTTGCACGATTTCCCAGTTGTCAGGGGCGTCCACCGCATCGTATTTGTTACCCAATAGGAGCGTAGGTAATGGCTCAACACCGGCTGGCAGCGCA
>JAPULM010000440.1 GCA_027294925.1 bacterium | reverse complement strand
TGCCTACTCATATTCGGCGCGAGCATGGCGCCAAATCTTGGCTTTTATCATGCAATCCTCGAATCGTGTATGGCAAGTGAATCCATAGGGAGTTCTCATGAAGCAGGGTTTATCCAATCTAAACGTCATCGAACTTGGGGGCGGCATTGCGGCGCCCATGGCTGGCAAGTTATTGGCCGATCTTGGGGCGACAGTGGTAAAGGTAGAACCTCCTGAGGGTGATGCGACGCGCCAGCGTGGTCCGTTTCGGAAGCATCAGGCCGATGCGGAGGCCAGCGCTACGTTTCTCTTCCTGAATAGCAATAAGCGTAGCGTGGTGCTCGATTTGAGTCAGCCTGGCGGACGGGAGGAGCTGGAGGCGTTGGTCTGCAAGGCTGACCTGGTGATTCACAATTTTACGCCGCAGGCGATGGTGTCAAATGGGATCGACTACGCGCGTTTTCGTCACCTCAATCCGCCTCTGGTGATGTTGTCGATGACGCCTTTTGGCCTCACCGGTCCGTATCGTGATTATGCGGCCTGTGATCTGACCTTATACCATGGCAGCGGTCTGGGCTGGCTGTGTCCTGGCAAAGGCACGCCGCTGTCGCTGCCGCCTATTAAACCGTTTGGCGAGCATGGCTACACGCAGGCGGCCTTGCATGGTGCGGTTGCCGCCATTGCCGCTTGCTATGGGGCGGTGACCAGTGGGGTGGGCGAGCATCTGGATCTGTCGGTACAGGAAGTTGGCGTTTTTTTTCTGGGGCGCACCTTTTCGACCTATACCTATACCGGCGTGGCGCAGTCGCGCAACTCACCGACGCCATACGAGCCACAATCGCTTTATCAGTGCAAGGATGGCTACATTTACCTGATCTGCGCCGAGCAGAATCAGTGGGAACGGCTGGTAGAGGTGATGGGTGATCCGGCTTGGGCGCAGGATGAACGGTTTACCACCCGTGATCAGCGTGGCGCCAATGGCGATGCGTTAAAGGTTTTTATCAGTGAGTGGACGGCACAGCATACAGCGACAGAGCTGTTTCATGCCTGCCAAAAGGCCCGAGTGGGTGCCGCACCGGTGTTAACCCATGCGCAGTTGGAGCTCGATGAACACCTGCAGGAACGGGCGTGTTTTGTCAGCCAGTCGCATCCGCGGGCTGGCGAGGTGCAGCTTCCTGGACCCCCTTATCGTTTAGAGAAACCCTGGTGGAAGCTACGCCGGCCGGCGCCGCTACTGGGCGAAGCCAATCACCAATGCGCCACCCTGTTTGATGACCAAAAGGCGCCAGTTAGGCCTGCCAGGCAGGTTGAAGGCGCTGCTGAATCGACACCGCCTTTGCCGTTGGCAGGGGTGCGGGTGTTGGATCTGAGCTGGGTTTGGGCTGGCCCGCACTGTACCATGATTCTGGCCTTTCTGGGTGCTGAAGTGATCAAGGTGGAATCTTCCGCCCGCCTGGATATCACCCGGCGTACCCACCCGTTTCCGCCGGAGATGGAGCCTGGGGTCAACCGTTCAGGCTATTTTGGCTATCTCAACCAGGCGAAAAAGAGTATTGGGATCAATCTATCCCAGCCGCAAGGCAAGGAACTGGTCAAACAGCTAGCAGCGCAGTGTGATGTGATGATTAGCAATTTCGGTACCGGTGTTCTGGAACGCTTGGAACTGGGTCCGGAGGCGATGCACCGCATCAACCCGGAGCTGATTATTGCCATGATATCCGCCTTTGGCCAAACCGGCCCGTTGCGTGCTTACATGGGCTATGGGCCGTTAATTGCACCCTTAGCCGGGCTTGCTGCCGTAACTGGCTACGATGATGGGGCGCCGCAGGACATGGGCATGCCGTATGGCGACCCGAATGGCGGGGTGTATACTGCCTTTGCTATTGCGGCGTCGTTGTGGGCGCGTCAGCAGCATGGTGGTGGTGGACAAGTGATTGATTTGTCGATGTGGGAGGCGATGCTGTGCACCAGTTTTGAAGGCTGGATGAATCATGCCATGGGCAATGCGCCGTACCGTCCTATGGTCAATCATAACCCGGTGTGGGCGCCGCATAGCGCCTATCGTTGCCAGGGGGACGATGCATGGGTGACCATTGCGGCTACCAACGAGAGGGAATGGCAGGCGCTCTGCCAAGCCATGCAACAACCTGAGCTTGCTTCGCATCCTCGCTTCTGTAATGGGGACGCCCGTAAGGACAACGAAGCTGAGCTGGATCAATTGATGGCAACCTGGTGTGCTAGCCGGGAGCGTTGGGCAATTACTCGGACGTTGGCCACTGCCGGTGTGCCGGCTTTTCCGTCGATGAGTATGCGAGACCTGTTAGAAGACACCCATCTCAACGCCAGAGGGTGCTTTACGCATTGGGAACACCCGGAAGTCGGTCAGCGTACATTGATGGGTGCGCCCTGGCGTTTGACCAATCGGCAGAATGGTATCGGTAGTCATGCGCCGCTGCTTGGACAGCATACCGATGCGGTGCTGCAAGAGCTATTGGGGCTCGATGCTGATCAACGTGCGCAGCTACGTGCCCAGGGCGTGGTTGAATAAGGCGTTGTGAGAGGGTGTGGATCTCATAGTAGAACGATATAACCGTGTATGAGGTGGAAGATGGTAGCGAAAAAAGGTGATGGACTGCTTATGGTATATAGCGAGGTGCCGGCTGAGCACGAGGCGGAATTTAACCGCTGGTATAACGAAGAGCACATCCCGGAACGCCTGTCGATACCCGGCGTTCTGAATGCCGCCCGCTATGAAGCGGTTGCCGGTGGGCCTAAGTATCTGGCATGTTATGAGTTGGCGTCGCCGGACGCCTGGTATGCTGACGCCTGGCAGAAGTGGTTGAAGAATCCAACGGAATGGTCCAAGCGCATGTCGCCCAGTGTGATTGCGACGTCCTACATCAGAAATCTCTACCGGCGTATTTATCCGCCAGATGTTCCGACTGCAACCGCGCAGGCGGATATGGCGCCGGTCATGTTGGTTGGACGTATGTCAGTCCCGCAAGGGTTGGACGACACCTTCAACAACGCGTACAACAATGAGCGGTTGCCGTTGTGCTTGCGTATCCCGGGTTATATCCGTGCACGGCGCTTCGAGGCGGTGATGGGTTCGCCCACCTATACCACGGTGCATGAGATGGAATCGCTTGACGTCTGGAAAAGCCAGCAATGGAACGACTGGCGTCATGCCGTGACGCCGATTTGGAACCGCGAGATTCGGCCTAATATGGTGCATGCAGAGGGGTCTCCGGGCGTCTTCCGTCGTATTTTTCCGGCCTAGTCCTGCGTAGCGCCATTAACCCTTATTGGTCATCAACCTTAACCACCAGTTTGCCAAGGTTTTCACTCTGAAAGAGCATCTGCAGGCCGCGTGGCGCTTGTTCAAGGCCTTCTAGAATATGCAGTTTCTGGCTCATCCGGCCGGCCTTGACATGTTGCGATAACCATTGCCGTGCCTCATCGAAGCGATCACTGAAGTCCGATACGATGAAGCCTGCCATACGTGTGACAGGTGCCGTTTGGCTGGCAAAGGTCTGTAAATCGGAAATCCCTGTCGGCCGTTCTCGAAAGATGATTTGATGATTGCTGCTGCTTATTGGCGATATGCTCCAATTGACGACAACGTCGTATGAGGTTAAGGTGAACGGACTGGGACAACGTAAACGCGTTTTGCGATGCTGTCAACCGTTGCTTTAGCCGTTGGAGCAACTGTCGATGTCGTAAGGAGAACATCTTATGATTCCTGAACATCCCATTGTGTTGACTGGCGCCGCCTCGGGCATCGGTGATGCCACGGCGCGTCGCTTGCTGGATCGCGGTCGCCCGGTGATTTCGCTTGACCTAAAAGCGCCTACAGTTGTGGTGCAGGCCCATCATCACTGTGACCTGAGCGACCCGGCATCGATTGACGCCGCGGTGGCCTTGATTGAAGGTCCGATTGCGTCGTTACTGAACGTCGCCGGTGTACCCGGGACAGTGGGAACCGAGAGGACGATGCGGGTCAACATCTTTGGCTTACGACATCTCACGGAAGCGTTATGGGATCGTATTGTCGATGGCGGGACGGTGGTGGGTGTGGCATCTATTGCCGGTAATAACTGGCGTAAGCGTCGCGAGCTAATCAACGACATGCTCAATACGCCAAGTTTCGAGGCCGCGGTTAATTGGTGGGCCGAGCACGGGGCGGATATCGGGGTGGACGCCTACACGTTTTCGAAGGAAGCGGTGGTGCTCTACACCATGCGCCTGGCGGGGCAGGGCCTGTCGCGTGGCATTCGAGCCAATGACGTAGGGCCTGGCCCGGTCGACACACCGATTTTGCCCGATTTCACGGAGCAGACCGGCCAGCAACTGATGCAGCATATGATCGACCAGGTGGGTCGGCCGGCCCGTCCCGATGATATTGCCGAGGCTCTGGTGGTGCTGGCTGAAGCCGAGATGGGGTGGCTGAACGGTCAGCACATCATCGTCGACGGCGGTTTGACGGCCGGCTTCTCCGCCGGTTGGG
The DNA here is from genome assembly GCA_027294925.1 of bacterium. The sequence continues at coordinate 2,467 of JAPULM010000440.1, read as the reverse complement.
TCAGAAGCCGGCCATAGCGCTGCGTACCTGGAAGAAATGCACACACTGATCAATAAATTGAGATCGGCTCCAGAAGGCGGAATTGAAACAAAGGGGGTATTCCACAATCCGCCGGCGCCGCGTTGCTACACCAATTCCAACGCCTGAGCAATAGTTGCCCGATGCTCGAAGGTCGTGCCCAGCTTCATGGTCCAGGCGGCGCCGCGCCGATACCACAGGTTGAGGTCGAACTCCTTGATTTGTGCCACGCCGCCGTGAATTTGATTGGCATGTCGCAAGGCGGCTTGACATCGTTCATTGCAGAATGCTTTGGCGGTGGCCACCTCAAGTCTGGCGGGAAGTCCCTGGCTGAGCTTCCACAACGCTTCGTAGGTCAGCAGTTGAGCCCCGTCGACCCAGGTGACCATATCGGCGCACATGTGTTGAATGGCTTGAAAAGCGCCGATGGGGCGGCCGAAGGCGACGCGCCATTTGGCGTACTCGATGGCCATGTTAACCGCTCTCCGTGTCGCACCGACAATCTGGGCACAGAGCAAAGCAGTGGCGCGCTCCATCATGTGCTCAACGACTGGCCAGCCCTGGTGCAAGGTGCCAACCAGGTTTGTCGCGGGCACCCGAACGTGCTGCAAGGTGACTTCGCTTTGCTTATCGTTTGCCAGGGTGGGTAGAAGGGTGTGCGAGACACCCTCGCTATGGGTGTCTAGCAACAATAGTGAGATGCCTTGGCTAGTGCGGCATACCATCAGGCACTGATCGGCGACGTTGAAATTATCGACAAACAATTTGGTGCCATTGATCACGTAATGATCGCCATCCAGGACGGCTTCGGTATGGATGGTATCGGGGGTGCTACGCGGATCGCGTTCGGTGATTGCCCAGGTCAGCAAGCATTCGCCACCCGCTACGCGCGGCAGAATCGCCTGGCGTTGGGCTTCAGTACCCGCCTCGACAAGGGTCAGAGCCGGTACGATGGTGCTTAAGAAGGGCAGCGGGGCGGCAGCGTGCCCGACCTCTTCTAGTAGGAGGCCAATCTGTTCTATCGGAGCATTTTCACCACCGTAGGATTGGGGAAGGCCAAAACCCAACCAGCCCAACGCGGCGATTTTACGCCATAGATCGACTGGGTATCCTCGTTCGTCTTCTTCCATCTCCCGTACCAGGCTAGGCGGGCATTCTTGTTCAAAAAACTCTCTGGCGCTATCTTTTAGCATTTCTTCGTTATCATCGAGTAAGACGTCCATGTGCGTATCTCCTCTCTCTATTTCGCAATCCGTAATCTGGCCTTATCCTCTGGGAAGACCGAGGCCACGACGGGCAATGGCGTCCCGCATCACCTGGACACCACCGTGGGCAAAGGTTGAGACCATAGCACCGACGTATTGACGAGGAAATTCGCCGTCGTAGGGCGCTAACGGAGAACCTTCCCAGAGCTGCGCATAAGGTCCGAGAATCTGAGTGATGGCCTCTGTTGATTTGACATGGAAGTCAGGCCCCCACGTCTTCTCCGACGAAATTTCGTACGATGGATTAATCCCCCGCTTGCCCATCGACAGACTGCGTAAGGTAAACAGCCGGCATACCTGCGCTTCACAATACAGCTCTGCTAGCTTGTCTCGCACGGCGGGATCATCAGCCAGCGAGCGGCCGTTAAATTTTTCTTCCTTTACAAAGCGCACGGCGTTCTCAAAAGCGCCAACATAGGTGTAATAGCGGCGGGCGCCGGCCCGACCCAGGTTCAACGCCGAGGCGCCGATATACCAACCGTTGTTTTTTTCGCCTAGCATGGCGCTCTTAGGCACTCGGACGTTGTCCAGAAAGACCTCGTTGGTTCTGCCGCCGCGCAAGGTCCATAAGGGGCGTACGGTGATGCCTGGCGTATCCATTGGAAGCAGGAAGATAGAAATGCCGCGGTGCTTAGGCAGGTCAGGGTCGGTACGCGTCATGAGATAGAGATGGGTGCTGTAGTGGGCGCCGGAAGTGAACATCTTCTGGCCATTGATGACGTAATCGTCACCGTCTGCTTCTGCTCTGGTTTTTAGGGACGCCAGGTCAGTGCCGGCGCTGGGCTCGGAATACCCCAACGCAAAGGTAATTTCCCCTTTGACCATACGTGGTAGGAAATACTTTTTCTGTTCTTCCGTACCAGCCATCATGATGGCTGGCGCCTGCTCAATGATATTGCCGATATCTAAGGGGATTTTGGCCCGTACGAACTCTTCTTCAAAAATATACTGATCGATGGCGTCTCGTTCCTGGCCGCCGTATTCCTTTGGCCAGCTCATGCCGATCCATCCCCGCTCGCCCAACTTTAGAAACAGCGCTTTGCTCAGGGGGCCTGGCCCCTGCATCCGTGCTTCCTCCAGCTCCGCCTTGATTTCCGGCGTGATGTTGTCGGCAATGAACTGGCGCACCTCCTGGCGGAACGCTTCATTTTCAGCCGTGTATCCGAAGTCCATGCTCTCTCCCT
>JAPULM010000044.1 GCA_027294925.1 bacterium | reverse complement strand
CCCATCATCAGAGCGACATCCGTATTGGGGCGGAGTGGCAGCCAGTTGGCATCCAGAGTGGCGGCAGCATCATCGCGAATGGGACTAATATTGACAAACTGCACGCCGGCCTGCTGCAGTTGCGCCAGCCAGTCATGCGCCTCATGGCGACCAATGCCGCCCATATTGACCTGAGTGTTCTTTGGCGGCAGGCCGCCAAACAGCACCATGAGGTTGGTATGTCTGGCAATTGTCGGCCAGGTTGTCATACCGAGAGCGACTGGATCCATCGTGCCGACGATACGGGGCACAATCACCGAAGCGGCCCCGAAACTATAATTGGTGACCTGACTGACAAAACCGCCCAGGCCATTGAGAAAGCGATAGAGCTGGGTTGGAGCGTTGTGGAACACGCCGGCACTGCCCCATCCTGAACTGGCGTAGATGGCTTCGTTGCCATAGGCGTCTTTGACCCGGCGCAGTTCGGCGGCAACCAGGTCAAGGGCCTCGTCCCACGGCACCGCCACCCAGGGGTCGACGCCGCGCCCGGCACGCTTGCTCTTCACACCGTGTTGCAGCCAGCCTTGACGGATCATTGGTCGTGTAATACGACTGGGGGCGTGTACGGCGCTCGGCATGGCGTCGATAATGCGGCTGGGTCTGGGATCTTTGTCAAAGGCTCGGACGCCCACCACCTGGCCATTTTTCACCTCGGCATCGTAGATGCCCCAGTGTGAGCCGGTGTGGACGACGGTTTTTTCGCTGACATTACGCATCGTGTGTCTCATTCCTCTCCGCTACACTGACCAAGAACGTCTTGACGGTTACGCAGCAGGCACATCAACCAGCCTATACCGAGTGCTATATTACACGGCTTCAGGGCACCAGTCTACCTAGAGGATTATAAGACAGCTGTAACTGGCGGCCGGTTACCGTGTAGCACTTGAGCAAGAGGCGATTGAGAATTATCATGACGTGGTAGCCCGGGAAGGCTTGCAATGCGGTGGCGATCTTGTCCAAAGACTTTGCTTCTGGAACAAGTTTATGTCAAGATACGCCGAGATTCATCTTCTCGGTGTGCAGTGTTAACCGCAGGGAGCGCATGACGCTTTTGCCGGCGGCCGACGCGATCAACCAGTCTAGCTGGCGTGAGGGACGCGTTCCGTACTGCTCAGGCCCCGCAATATACGCGTAATAGAGAAATAGTCAAACATACAGAAAATGAAAGCGGTACGGCATGCCCTTGTGTGTCCCCAAAACCCGCATCAGTCGAAACACTTGACATATGTCCTGGCCATGATTACCCTGCGGCAGTGCCGTTTCCCGAATTTATTCACCCGCCCGTGATAAGGTCTATGATCATGCCACCCGTCGTCTCTGCCCTTCTCGCTTCCGTCTTCACATTGAATAGGTGACGAGATGAACGATACTTATGCCTTGAGACAGGTGCGTACGAAAAGGTTAGAAATTGCTTATACAGACAGCGGACCGACGGACGGCACGCCGGTCGTCCTCATGCACGGCTTCCCTTATACGCCTCGTGCCTATGATGTGGTGGTGCAGCGCTTGGCTGCGGCGGGTTGTCGGGCTATTGTGCCGTATCTACGCGGCTACGGTGCAACTCGGTTTCTTGACCCCAACACCCCACGTTCGGGGCAGCAAGCCGCTCTGGGGCAAGACCTGGTAGATTTTCTAGAAGCTCTGCAACTGCCCCCTGCGGCTTTGGTGGGCTATGATTGGGGCGGTCGAGCTGCCTGTATTGTGGCGGCGCTGTGGCCCCAGCGGGCACGTTGTTTGGTGTCTGTATGTGGCTATAACATTCAACATATTGCGGCGTCCGGTGAACCGCAGTTACCCGAACAAGAACATCGTCTGTGGTACCAATACTATTTTCATACCGAACGCGGCCGCGCCGGGTTGACAGCCAATCGCTATGCACTGTGCCGACTGCTGTGGCGCTTGTGGTCGCCAAGTTGGGCATTTGATGAGGAGACGTATGCAGCTAGCGCCGTGGCGTTTGATAACCCGGATTTTGTCGACGTTGTCATTCAATCTTATCGACATCGATATGGTTATGCAGCCGGCGACCCGACCTTGGTTGGGGTCGAGCAACGTCTCGCGGTACGACCCCGCATCGGTGTGCCGACCACTGTCCTGCATGGCGCTGGTGATGGGGTGAGCCCGGTCGAGTCGTCGTTGAACGACGCACGCTTTTTCAGCGGACCGTACCTGCGCCGGGTGATTCCTGTTGTTGGCCACAATCTCCCGCAAGAGGCACCTGAGGCGATTGTGCAGGCAGTGCTCGAATTGCTGTGAGAAAAAATAGTTACGGTATCTTTTGCTAGCCAGTCGTATGTTTAAGTGCCAACCCACTCGAGAATTTCAAAGCCGCCTAGGCGATCGACCAGATAATAAAGTCTTTCCGGCGTCACATAGACATCGTTGCTCTGCGCTACCGTATGTCCTTGGCCAGGCTCCGGTAGATAATAACCCAGTTCCTCAGGGCGCCAGGGATCGGAGATGTCAACCATACGTAGGCCACCACCGAACCAGGTGACAGCCAGCTGGTTGTCGTAGACTTGCTCCTGGCTTTGGTGGCAGCCGTACCAGCAGTTGGGATCAAATGGTTCATCGTTCTGGCGGGCGCGGTAGGTCGAAATGGCAACAGGATTGGTTTCTTCGGTGATGTCTACGATCCATAAAAAGGCGTTGGGAGTCGGCGCTAAGCGGTCGGACACCTCTTCGTCACTTACCACGAGAATACGTCGACCACTGATTTCCCACGGGATGGGTAAGGTGGTATGGGACGGGCAAGGGTAGGGCGGGCTCCAATCCACATGTACAATCGGTTCGGGCTTTGATAAATCACTGATGTCATAAATGTACCAACCATGATGCCACCAGGTGCAATACAGGCGATTACCCAGCCGTATGGGGTGATGGCAGCGTACCCGGCGGCCATCCGGTAACGGTTCCTCGCCGCCGCCGGTCCATTGCCCGGGTACCCACCACTGTGAAACCACCTCAGGTTTTTCTGGGTTTTGCACATCAAGGATTTCCATAATGTTGCCCACATAGCCCTCCGGAGCTGGCGAGCCATAGCAATAACGGCCATCAAAGGTGAAGCGGTGGTAGCCCCATTCGCCGGCCCGTACAAAAGCGATTTCGCGTGGCCGTGAGCGATTCGAAATATCGAAGATTTTCAGGCCGCCCCGGGACGGCTCATCACCTTGGTAGCCGCGATACTTTTCATGATTAACCAGCATCACGTCGCCGTGCACGCGTACCTTGTGAGAGTGCAGGTTGGGGGCAATGTCAAGTTGTGACACCACTTTAGGATGCTTGGCGTCTGAAATGTCAACAATGGTCGTGCCCTGCGGCGGTTTCATGTGGGCGATGTAGGCGTAGTTACCCTCCACCACGACTTGCCCGGCGCCTGCTAGTTGCAATTTTGCAATAGGTCGAAAGCCTTTGCTGCGTTGCGAAGATGCGGTCTGTGTCATCAGCTCTCCTGCAGACAAAAAGATTGTCGATATGATGCGTCATCAGGATGCGGGTCTAAAATTTCTCCCTCTCCCTTTGGCTGCTTATTTGAACATAAGTTTTACCAGATTTCCAATATTTCTTTATGAGCCGCTGGGAGAACCTTGGAAACAGATGGCGGACGATCCTGCCTCGGCAGCAGCCGGTGGCGGTTGGAGAATGTCATAAGAAAAAGGGGTTATACACCATGCCTGGATGGTTGTGTTATGATGTACAACCGCGCTCAGGCCATTGCCCAGGGAGAGGGTAGGGGCGAGGGAGAACGGAAACCGGCATGGCCCTGGGCCTGCCGGTTGATGAGGAGATGCTGGTAGGACGGTAGGATACGGTTGGAATAGGCCTGATTACCCTGTCGGTTTGGCGGGGTAGAGCAAAAGTAGTACGACGGATTGAACCGCTCGAGGACTGTTGCCGGGTTGTACAAAGGGATTTTCTCAACATTAAAGCGGAGAAGCAAGATGGAAACACAGGAGGATCATTCGGTGCAACGCAACACGGCGGCTAAGGGGCCCCTCGATGGTCTCCGTGTCATCGAGCTGGCCGATGAGCAGGCGGAGTATTGCGGTCTGACGTTGGCGGGCTTAGGGGCTGAGGTTATCAAAGTGGAGCCGCCTGGTGGTAGCCCAACGCGTCACATCGGGCCATTCTACCAAGACCGCAAAGACCCCGAGGGCTCTTTGTTTTTCTGGCAGTACAACCGCGGCAAACGCTCTATCGTGCTTGATCTGAAGCAGAAAAATGACCGTGACCAATTGCAAACTTTAATTGCCGATGCCGACGTCTTGCTGGAGTCGACGCCCAGGGGTGAGCTTGACCAATTGGGTTTGGGGGCGGACGCTTTGAGGCAGCAATTTCCCGCTCTGATTGTGGCGCGCATGTCGCCTTTCGGGGACTACGGTCCCTGGGCTGACTTCAAGGCTTCTGACCTCGTGCACCTTGCCCTGGGGGGCGTCATGATGAATTGTGGCTACGATCCGGCCCCCGGTGGGAAGTATGATCTGCCGCCTATCGCGCCGCAGATGTGGCATGCCTATCATATCGCAGGTGAGCAGCTTGTGATGGGTATCGTGGCCGCCTTACTCTACCGGTGGCGGACGGGGAAGGGGCAGCGTTTGTCATGCGCAGTGCACGAAGCGGTAGCCAAGTGCACCGAGGTCGATCTCATGTCGTGGGTGATGCGGCGCGCTCCGGTGTGGCGCCAAACCTGCCGCCATGCGCGTGAAACGGTATCGCCGTTTCCATCCATCGCATACACCAAGGATGGACGTTGGGTGATGGCCAATTTGGGCACCCGGCCTGGTGAAGGGGCCCGCCTTATTTCCTTGCTTGAGCCGTACGCTATGGCAGCTGACCTGACGGCTGAGCAAAGCGCTGTGCCACATGGCGGTCGGGCTGTTCCAGGCACAGCACCGGATACTGAAAAACAGGCCCACACGATGGAGGTGATTCAACGCTTCGTGCGAGCCTTTACCTACGACAAGGTGCCGTGGCAAGAAGCCCAGCAGGCCGGTATGCTGTGGGCGCCGCTGCGCAAACCGCATGAGAGTGCTGTTGATCCGCATTGGCTGGCGCGTAAAAGCTGTGCCGACGTCGAGCATGCCGAATTGGGCCGTTCATTTTGCTATGCCACCAGCCGTTGGTTGAGTACT
>JAPULM010000439.1 GCA_027294925.1 bacterium | reverse complement strand
GTTTGCAGTCGTCCGAGTTCAACCTCATAGGACGCACAACGCTCGCGGACCTGAAGGCACTCCTGAACCCCTTCCGGCAAGTCCTCGACCGTAATATTGGAATTCGCAGGCATGAAGGCGTGCAGGACTTCACGGTAACTGCGAATCGTCACATTCGGATTGGAATACGGATCGAGGCCTAATTCTTTGAGGTCGGTGGTCGACGTCTTGTACAGGACAATTGCCTCGTACGCCTTGCGCGCGTCGGCAAAGGTTTCAAGCTTAGACACATTGGTCTCGTGCGATTTGGGCAGGAGCGTCGCACATCCAAGTACCGAAGACAGAGAAAAACAAAGAATCCACAGGAGAAACTGCATCAATCCAACCTCTACATCATCCTCTTGGTGGCAATCCTAGCATACCAGCTCCCCGTATGCGAAATGTGGGAAACGTGTGTAACCTGGGTGCCAGAGGGAGTCTGTTGCCATGTCGGCAGGCGATGAACACCAGGATCCCAATGCAGTCTGTTGTCTTCAGGAATGACTTGGAGACTCTTGTCTATATTTTCGCAGCCACCCCTTTTGCAGTCCACTGGTGACAAATGCAGCCAGTGACTGACCAGCGATTTGATCAAATTCAACAACGTGTGCATCGTGCGGATGTCGCAGACAGGCGTGTGGTTGATCTTCGATAAATCCAAGCCGCGTCAGTAAATCTTGAATCGAGGTAAAGCGCAGCATCTCCTCTTGCGCAAGACGCTGCGTTTCCCGAGGCTGCACTGCTTGCTCGTCCACGGTCACCACGCGGGAGAGGGTTTCAACATCGTACCACCCCCGGAACTGTGCCCCCTCCCATTCAACAGCCACCAGATCCATGCCAACTGAAATATCGATTACCCGACCTGAATCTGGACCCTCCACACGAAACCCACCACCTAAGTCAAGAATCGACTGATCTCTGAGGGATACCCGATCTCCGATGTCAACAATAAAGGCCATGCTGGTCTTGTGTTCTACTTATGCTACGTAGGATCTTATCGCAATCCAATAGCGAGCACAGGAGACCAGAATTATGGCAGTCAAGCGTCCTAGTATTGAAGAGTTAGCCGATATCGCACAGGGCTATGCTCTGAGTTTAACTGAGCAGGACCTTGAATCTTTTCAAGGACTGATGAGTGGCGTGCTGGCCTCCTATGCCCGCCTAGATGAACTCACCGAACCAAGCTTACCCGTCAGCTATCCTCGCACGCCCGGCTTTCGTCCCCAACCTGAGGACAATCCACTGGGTGCCTGGTACTGGCGGACCGACATCCGGGGAGCCCCAGCCGGCCCCCTCACAGGCAAAAGCCTTGCAATCAAAGATAACGTCTGCGTGGCTGGCGTTCCCATGATGAACGGCAGCCACATCCTCGAAGGCTACACGCCCGAGATCGACGCAACCATAGTCACGCGCATCCTTGAGGCGGGCGGACATATTCTGGGCAAGGCGGTGTGTGAGAATTTGTGCTTTTCAGGCGGCAGTCACACCAGTGCAACCGGCCCGGTTCGGAATCCGCACGACCCCAGCCGTACAACCGGCGGCTCTTCCAGCGGCAGTGGTGCGCTCGTCACTGCCGGTATTGTTGACATGGCGATTGGTGGTGACCAAGGCGGCTCAATTCGGATGCCCGCCTCATGGTGTGGCATCTACGGCCTGAAGCCCACGTATGGATTAGTTCCCTACACCGGCATCATGCCCATTGAAATCACTCTCGATCATACCGGCCCAATGGCGCGTACGGTACGCGACATAGCCCTGCTGCTTGAGGTACTTGCCGGCCCGGACGGGCTCGATCCACGCCAGCAGGCGGGGCTACACAGCCAAGCCTACACACAGGCCCTGACCGGGAATGTTCAAGGGTTACGGATCGGCATTGTAGAAGAAGGTTTTGGCTGGGACGTATCACAGCAAGATGTAGACGATAGCGTCAGAGAGGCTGCGCAAGCGTTTGAAAAACTCGGGGCTTCAGTCAAAATGGTCTCCATTCCATGGCATCTGGACGGCATCCATATATGGAATGGCATTGCCATTGAAGGCCCGACCCTACTCATGATCGAAGGCGGCGGCATGGGTACGAATTGGAAGGGCCATTACACCACGAGCCTGCTTGATGCGGCAGCGCGTGGTCGGCTCACGCGTGCAAACGATCTGTCTGAAACAGTCAAGCTCGTCATTCTCCTTGGTCGATATATGCAGGAGAACTATCACGGCCGGTATTATGCGAAGGCGCAAAACATGGCCCGTTCGCTCACCGCTGCGTATGATGCCGCGCTGCAGGAGTACGATGTGCTCGTCATGCCGACCTTGCCCATGAAAGCGACCCTCATTCCGGCTCCAGACGCCAGCCGAGAGGAATATGTTGATCGAGCGCTTGAGATGCTTCCCAATACGAGCCCGTTCGATGTCAGCGGGCATCCGGCCATCAGCATTCCCTGCGCAGTCTCAGAAGGACTGCCAGTCGGCATGATGCTGGTCGGTCGTCACGGCGATGAGGGAACGGTACTCCGAGCGGCTGAGGCATTTGAGCAAAACGTGTTTGCCGCGCCTGCGCCACCGCAGCAATAATCAGGGAAAAAGGAACACAGTCAAAGAGGGCGTATGGTTGAGGTCGCAGCATTGCAGGTCTATCCCGTGAAGTCGTGCGCCGGCATCGCGTATGAGCAAGTCGTATTAGATGCGCGTGGATTTGCACATGACCGAGGGTGGATGATCGTGGATGGGCACGACGAGTTCGTAACCCAACGAGAGCATCCCCGCCTGGCGCTTATCACACCCCAGCTTGATGCCGGCATGCTCCATCTCACAACGCCTGAGGGACAGACACTCGCCGTACCAACGGCTGGCAGCTCCGGACCAACGCGACACGTCCGCGTCTGGCGCGATCGGTGTGAGGCTGTCGATCAAGGGAACGAAGCAGCTCAGTTCTTTTCAGACTGGCTTGGCGAATCCGTACGGCTGGTCAAAATGGCCGACGACTACAAGCGTCAGGTGAACCCGGACTATACGCAGACGCCGGCCATCACAGGTTTCTCTGATGGCTTTCCTCTCCTCCTGATTTCTGAGGCTTCGTTAGGCGATCTCAACTCTCGACTCGCCTCACCCCTGCCAATGAACCGCTTCCGTCCCAACCTGGTTGTCAAAGGCTGCGGCCGCTTTGCCGAAGACGGTTGGCAACAGTTGAAGATCGGCAGCATTGTCTTCGATGTCGCAAAATCGTGCGACCGCTGCGCAGTGACAACCACCGACCAAACCACAGGCGCACGTGGCGTTGAGCCGCTACGCACGCTGGCGACGTATCGTCGCGCTGGTGCAAAGGTCTATTTCGGGCAGAACATTATCCATCGGGCTGAAGGGACAATCGCCGTTGGCACGCCAGTCGAGGTAGTGCCGCGCGTGCGGTAAGCCGCACAGCGCCCGTTCATCAACCATTCCCCCTTGCCCTTGAGGGAGAAGTGATCGTATCTAGCCCTATAAGGTCGGATTACGCTACGCTAATCCGATCAATGTGATTTGCTGGGAAAAATGTGGCAACAGTCGA
>JAPULM010000438.1 GCA_027294925.1 bacterium | reverse complement strand
GCCAAATGAGCACGTGCTCAGTGCAATCGGGGGTTCCTGGGATGCCGCTAGTGTGACTGGTTCATTACGCGAAAAAGGTTGGGGCGCGGCAATGGGCTACCCGGGAATCGATCTGGACGAACATGGTGACGAAGTCCAAGGATTTCTATTTAGCTCGGAGAAGCTCTCGGACCATTGGGCAAAGCTCGACGCATTCGAGGGCAAGTCTTACGAGCGCGTGTTGACCGTAGTCAAGCTAAGGGGCAACAGAACCGTGGACGCCTATATCTACACATTGATATGAGTAAGCGGCGACCGCTTTTGGCCGCCTCCACGCTTAATCCTCGTACATGCCAGCTCCAAATATATAATCATTGTGCATAACCATCCATGACCTCTTTCGCTTGACCTTACCAACCGTCGGCTGTCTCCACTGGTAGGTGATCCAAACTCCTTCGCCGGAAGACTTTTCCGCGATCTCTTGCCCGATTGCTTTGCCATCGGCGGCGATCATCTCGTTCCCCACCTTCTCTGTGAAAGGTCCACCGGCCATATAGCGGCCTTCGAGGTCAACGACAAAAATATAAAGGTCTCCTCTTATGAAACCCCCATCAGGCCTGTTGAATTGAGCGAACGCAGCCTCAGCGCCGTGATCTTTAAAATAGGAGATCGCTTTCGAGACCAGGCCTTTCACATCGACTTCCGTAAAGACAGCGCCCGTATCAACGACGCGGTACCCTCGGTATCCCGCAATGCCGTGTTCGTGTCGGTCTAATCCAGCCACTTCGACGTCTTCGCTGACCCGAAGTCCCACGAGGCTATTAATAACGGTGAACGTGATGAAAGCGAACACGACGCAATATGCGCCAATAGAAACCACTCCGATCAACTGACTGATAAACTGAGCTGGTGACGCTAGGTCTCCAAAAATCCCCACGGCTATCGTCCCCCAGATACCGCAAACTAAATGCACTGAAATCGCACCAACCGGATCGTCGATCTTGAGTTTCCTGTCAATGAAAAGAACCGAAGCAACAACCAACATACCCGCAAGTCCACCGGTAACAGCGGCTTCAGCAGTCCCTAGCTGATCTGCTCCCGCTGTAATCCCAACCAGGCCTGCTAATGCCCCGTTGAGCAGCATGGCAAGATCAAGGTGCTTGATCAATACGAGACTGGCCAGCATGGCGCCCAGGATGCCTGCAGCCCCTCCTATCGAAGTGGTGACAAATACGTAAGAAATACCCAAGGGATCAGCCGATAGAACCGACCCACCGTTGAATCCGTACCAACCAAACCACAATAGAAAAACCCCGATGGTCGCAAGTGCCATATTGGACGGGCGAATGACATTTACTTCACTACCAACATACTTCCCAATTCTGGGACCTAACATCATGCTGCCAACCAAGGCTGCCCAGCCGCCCACGCTGTGAACGAGGGTTGACCCTGCAAAATCATAAAATGGAGTTTCCATTGCATCGAGAAACCCCCCACCCCATTTCCACATGCCAACTACGGGATAACAAAAGGTGACGTAGAGGAAAGCAAAAGCGATGAACACCTCAACCCTGATCCTTTCCGCCACGGCGCCGGAGACTATCGTCACTGCGGTCGCCGCAAATACTGCCTGGAAGATAAAATCTGTCCAATACGTATAATTTTCGTTATAGCCTAGGGTGATATTGCTTCGGCTATCCAGCCAAAATCCCGAGAACCCAAAGAACCCACCTGCATAGTCCTCACCTGGATACATCAGATTGAATCCAATCAGTGCATACATAAGAATCCCAATGGCAATGACACAGACATTCTTAAAGAGAATATTTACCGTGTTCTTTGACTGGGTGAGGCCGGCCTCCAATGTCGCGAATCCAAGGTGCATGATAAAAACGAGGGCAGCTGCCATGAGCACCCAGAGATTTCCGACCATGAGCTCTATTGACACAGAGGCTCCATCCTGAGCCATGGCGTCAGGTGTTATAGACACCCCGATCAGGAACAGCAGACTTGCTGCAGCAGGCAGTCCTTTTGTTCGTTTAGGGCTCGATGAGATCTGAGGCATGATCGTGCTCCTTTGTTATTTTTATAGCTCAGAATAATGGCGGGCTTTGGTGCTTCCTCGTGGGCGAACAATTGACCCCCCGGAATTTGGCGCAGCAGCGGACATTTTATCCGGCTGTTGCGAGAGAAGCCAGCTTGGCCTGTGCCGAGGAAGGCACAAGCACCCGTGACCCGTGGGTGAGCCTGTCGAGATACACGAGTTCGATTGCGTGTGTTCTCACTGAAAGGCGCGGCTATTCCATGGCCCATTCCTTTAGCGTACAAAAGAAAAAGAGCCTCGCCCTCGTTGCGAGGTTTTTATTCTCAACGAGTGTCTGCTCTTGGCCGTTTCCGGCCCGTCAAAATCTTGAATCTTCGCTGATTAACCGGCCGCTTTGCACTCGAAAGCGGACACTGAGATGATAGGCTCCTGAGGGGCCGCTAGCGACCCAAAGCCGACATTGCCAGCCGATTGAAGTCGGAATTAATTCTTGGCATACGCAGCATCTACATGCATTGCAAAATCATCCTGATACCACGGCCTAACTTCCGCCCACCATTCCTCAGGAAGTGCCGCGGTCAATCCGATCTCATAATAGCCATTCCAGTTGTTCCACTGCTCGGCTGAGTACAGGCCCTGGTTGTGCCGGACGTAGGAAAGCTCCCACATATTAAGCTCTCGAAGGTGTTGCGACAGCATTCGATGCTTTTCAACCTCGGAGATCTCTTCGTTATTCCTTACCCTGAGATCTATCGATGCTAGTTCTGCATTGTTTGCAATATCCGCAACCCTTTGATCTTGAATCTGGTAAGCAAAATTATCATTGGCGGCCTGCAGGACTGCGGAATTGCGGTTGATGCTATACGCAACAAAGAGCAACGAAACAACCACTACTGCAGTCTCCAGAATGTCGGATATTGCGGCCCATTTGACCAGCTCTCGTTTTTT
>JAPULM010000437.1 GCA_027294925.1 bacterium | reverse complement strand
GTTGACTGCTTCTCGAACAGCGCTTTGCCAGTCGTCTTCATTGGTGACATCCAGGTGGACGTAGACCGCCTCACCGCCAACCACACGAATGTTGTCCTCGACCTGTTTGCCTTCCGCGTCTCGGATGTCGCCAAACACGACGCTGGCGCCTTCTCTGGTAAAGGTTTTTGCTTCGGCGGCGCCCTGGCTGCGAGCGCCGCCGCTGATCAGCGCTACTTTCCCATCCAGCTTACCCATGCGTCTATCTCCTCAATATTGGCAATTCCTTGCATGTAAGGTGAAAGTTATTGAAGCACTAAATGCCAAGTCCGTAAAGCGAATAGTAGATAGTCCGTCCATCCTCCTGCTAGAGTGTGGTAGCATTGTACAATCATTCGCGCTGAACGCTACATATGATGCAAGGCGGTGTTTAGCGGTGGCAACGCTGCATGTCCGCGAGGGCTACTACCTGATGATTGACGAATGGATCGGAGCCTAGATGTGGTGTCTGTTTACCAGTATCCGGCCTATTACGAACTTGCCTTTTCGTTTCGCAATATACTTGCGGAAGTTGATGTATTTGAGACCCTCATTCAACGCTACGCTTATCTCCCGGTTGCAACCATGCTGGACGTTGCCTGTGGACCAGCGCCGCATTTGTGTGAGTTAACGCGACGTGGTTATCACTACATCGGCCTTGATTTGAGTCCCACGATGCTGGACTATGCCCGTCACAAAGCACGAGCTCAGACGGTAGATGTCGCCACGACCTTTGTCATTGCAGACCTACGGGACTTTAGACTCAATACGCCGGTCGATTTTGCCTTTATCATGCTTGGTTCGTTGTATGTGCAGAGCACGGCTGAGCTGTCGGCTCATTTTGACGCCATGGCGGCGGCGTTGAAGCCCGGCGGACTCTACCTGCTGGATTGGTGTATCGATTTTAGCCCGAGCGCGACGCGACACGTTGCCTGGGAGATCGAGGCAAAAGGCGTGACCGTCAAGGCCCTATATGAGGCCACTCCCCTCAACGTTATTGAGCAGACCATTGAGGAGACCATGGCGTTGGTTGTTGAGGAGAACGGTACAATAATGACGCTTCGAGAACGAGCGGTGCGGCGAGAAATTTATCCGCAAGAGTTTCTGCTATTTTGCGCCCAGCGCCGCGATTTTGAATTTGTCGGTTGGTGGAATGACTGGGAGCTGACACAGCCGCTTGACGGTACGCAAGCGATCAATCGCCCCATCAGCGTTGTGCGGCGGATATAACGAACCGGGTCAAGGGTCCATTGTTTCTTGAAGGGTTGTTTGACAACTGCTGCACTTCCCCTGACAATAGGGGACGCGGTGGGTTGGATACCTAATAATCAGTGGTCAATAGTCGATATAGAGGAGCATAGGACATGGCGGATAAAACCTTGATTTACGTCGGTGCGGAGGCGCATGGTTTATATCGTAAAGAGGCTGCTGACCAGCGCTGGGAAGAACTCGGAGAGGGCCTACCGCCCATGACACAGGCACGCCCGATTGCCATTCACCCGCGCAATTCGGACATTGTCTTTGTGGGCACCCAGCGCGGTGTCTACCGTAGTTTGGACCAGGGCGATCATTGGCAGCGCATGAATTTGCCGGAGGGCCGCGTGGTGTGGTCGTTGCAGTTCCACCCCCACGATCCGCAGGTGATGTATCTTGGCACTGAAGGGAGCGAGCTATACCGCAGCCAGGACGGTGGCGAGAATTGGACCTACGTCTCCACTATTGTCAATCCGGACGCTCACGAAATGGCGTTTTCAACCCGCATTATCGGCCTTGCACAGGAGGCGGCAAATCCCGAGCAGATGTTTGCGGCGCTTGAAGTTGGCGGCATCGCGCACAGCCCCAATGAGGGACAGACTTGGGAAATTTTGAATCCCGCCTGGGTCGGCAATGTCGATCTGTTGGATTTGCATGGCGTGGCGATGGGTGCGGCCGACAGTGGGGCGGTCTTCATCGCCAACCGGGTTGGGGTGTGGCGCAGCCAAGACCGCGGCGACAGTTGGGAGAATATGCGTCTGGAGCGTTTCAGCCCTATGGTGTATTCGCGTGGTGTCAACGCCGACCCGCATGATCCCAACACCCTATACGCCTGTGTGGGTCTAAACTTCGGTAGCGAACAGGGCGGTGTGGTGCGGACGCGGGATCTCGGTGAGACATGGGAACGCATTGATCACGGTATCGAGCCGAAAAGCACTACCTTCGGTGTTGCCGTCAATCGCGCTCAGCCGCAACAGATTTACTTTTGCACCCGGCGCGGCCAAGTGTTTGGCACCCACGATGACGGCGCTACGTGGCAGGCACACAACTTGTCGGAGTCGGTGGGCAACATCATCAGTGTGGCTTGCGCGTCGGCCTAAGCATTTGGGCCAGCACGCTCGTGCGTCCGGATTGACACTTGCCGAGGTAGTGCCGGAGGAGTTGGCGGAGGGCGAATCGTGCTAGGATAGCAGACGCATGCTTGGCGTGACGCAGGGGTTTGGCATCATTGTAGACCGCAAGGCGGATAGGAGCAAGTTGGGTGGATTTCGTGATCGTTGGTGCTGGCGTGTATGGCGCGGGTGTTGCCTGGGAGCTTGCCAAGCGTGGGGCTGAGGTGCTTGTGCTCGAGGCTGGACAGATTGCAGGTGGGGCGTCAGGCGGTTTGGGCAAGCGTGGCGTGCGCGCTAATGGACGTGATCTGCGAGAGCTGCCCCTTATGCGCGTGGCGTATGAACGGTGGCCTGTTCTGGAAGAACAAATTGGGGCTCCGACAGGGTACGAGCGGCTTGGCAATCTCCACCTGATCGAGCGGGCGCGTGATCTGCACGGCGCGCCGACACGGGCCTGGATGCAAGAACAGCAAGGTATCCCGACAAAACTTCTTGCGGCCGAAGCTGTACGTGAGATGGAACCGTTGCTGAGTGATCGTATCATGGCAGCGTTATATTGTCCTGATGACGGGGTGGCGGATCACACTGCCACTACACGTGGATTGGCCCAAGCCGCCCAGCGTTGCGGCGCTGTCATTCGAGAGCAGACCCCCGTGCTAGGGCTGGAGCGGTCCGGTGAGCGTGTGACGGCGGTCATCACAGCCGAGGAAGAACGCATTAGCGTGGAGCGCAGCTTGCTATTGCTTTGCAATACCCATGTTGCGGACGTGTTACAGGCTGAGTTTGGCGTTACGCTGCCCGTATGGCCTGTCCTGCCGCAGATCGTTTTGACTGAGCCTGTCGAGCCGATGCCCTTACAGCATTTGATTGGGCACGCCCATCGGCGTCTTGCCATGAAATCGATGCCTGACGGACACATCATGATTTCCGGCGGTTGGCGGGGGCGGTGGAACCCTGAGAGTGGACAGGGTGAGCCCGAGTCCGATCAGGTGCAGGGGAACATCGCAGAAGCGGTTGCGGTCTATCCGTGTCTGGCGGGTGTTTCCGTCGCCATGGCAAAAACGGATCGGCGCGAGAGCAGCAGCATTGATGATATCCCAATCATCGACCGTGTGCCTGGGACGACAAACACGTTTTTTGCCACGGGATGGTCAGGTCATGGCTGGGCTATTGCGCCTGCCGTCTGTCAGCTCTTGGCTGCCTGGGTTTATCATGATGAGATATCACCCCTGTTGCGTCCGTTTGCCTATAGTCGTTTTGTTGTATGAGCACGCTCCTCCTTCCAATCTTCTCCCGCCAGGGGTAATGGTAGGCTATTGCCTCTTGAGCGCCTCTACGTTCTGCGTCGGCGCGAATAGCTTGGCGAATTCACCCAAGCCTTGCAGCTCTAGCTGATCTTTTGGAACGAACCGTAAGGCAGCCGAATTGATGCAGTAGCGCAGTCTGGTCGGCGCTGGCCCATCGTTGAAGATGTGGCCGAGATGGGAATCAGCGTGCTTGCTTCGCACCTCGGTTCGGGTCGTGAAGAAGCGGCGGTCGGTTTTCTCGATGATATTGGCAGGTGCGAGCGGTTTGGTGAAGCTTGGCCAGCCGGTGCCGGAAGCAAATTTATCCAAGGAACTGAACAGGGGCTCTCCCGATACGATGTCGACGTAGATGCCGTCTTTTTTATGCTCCCAGTAGGCGTTGCGAAAGGGTGGCTCGGTGCCTTCGTGCTGAGTGACTTTGTATTGTAGAGGGGTCAGCTTTTGTTTGAGAGCCGCATCGCTCGGTTTGGCGTACTTGGAAGATTGAGGCTGTGATAACTTTGCGGTGTCTTTGGCGTCCTGCATGGGCGCCGAGAATGGATTGGTGACGAAGAATCCAACAACAATTAAGGCGACGATCGTCAGAAGTCCTAACTTTTTCATCGTAATCACCATGCGATTTGCAAGAATTACCGATGGAGACGCGGGTTTATAGACCATTCGCCTCCTGCCAGGGATTGCCTATAGCTTATACATCCACACGCATATAACACCAATGTCGACATAATAATTTCAAGCAATAGCGCCATCATCTCTAAACCGATTGATTTCTTCTTGCGTATACCCATGCGCCAGCAACACGGCTGTGGTATGTTGGCCGAGTGGCGCCGCCGGCTGCAATGGCACTAGCGTGGTTTTGCTAAGGCGAATGGGGTTGTTCACCACTTCCATACGCCCATGCTCAGGATGATCCATAGGCAGAAACATATCGTTTGCCCGCGCCTGTGCATCGTGAATAATCTCCGGCAGATTCTGCACGGGTCCCCAGGGTAAGCCGGCCTCCGTCAGGCGCGTTTTCCACTCCGCATAGGTGCGGGTTTTGAACACGGCGACCAGGATCTCAAACAGGGCATCGTGGTTTTCGATCCTCGGCTCGAAGGTGGTGAATCTGGTATCGTGCTCGACATCCGGTCGGTCGATGGCCTGACAGAATCGCGACCAGTACAGATCGGGCTGCACCATACCAATGCGCACCCAGCGCTGGTCTTGCGTCTCGTAATAACCGGCCAGTGGATTGACCACGTCTTGCCGCGCTACCTTGTCGCGGTCTTCTCCACTAACAAGGGAGCCGGCGATATCATTGGACAGCGCGTACATGCCACTGTTGAACAGCGATGCATCTACCTCTTGTCCAACACCGCTGCGTTGCCGTACAAAAAGCGCTAGCATAATGCCATAGGCCAGTGTCATGCCGGTTGAAAAATCGCCCATACCGATGGGATACTGTGGCGGCGCCATGCCCGGTACTTGTAGCGTATGCATAATCCCGGCGCGCGAAAAAAAGCTGATGCCTTCATAGCCGGGTAGATTCTGTTCGGGGCCATGGCGCCCGTAGCCGCTTAAATTGGCGACGATCAAACGCGGATTCAGTTCGCTCAGGATGTCGTAAGTCAGGTTGAATTTCACCAGCTCACGTGGCCGGAAGTTGGCCAGCAGGACGTCCGCCTTTGCTAAGAGGCGATGCATGATCTGCTTGCCGCTTGTCTGGCCGAGGTCCAGCGTCATTCTTTTCTTGTTTCGATTAATATTTTCGGACACGTAGTCGATATTAGACGGAATCGGTCCTCCCCCTACCATCGCCCTGGCCAGCTGGCGCGACAGATCACCGCCGATGGGGCGTTCGATCCGGATGACTTCGGCCCCCCAGTCCGCCAAGAGCCTGGCCGCCATGGGTCCAGCGAGTACAGTGGCTGTTTGGATTACAGTAATGCCTTGCAGACCGTCAAGCATGTTGGTGTACCCTTCTTGCACATATGGGATCGGCCATCGTCAGAGCCCTATGGTTTGGAAGACAGAGTAACACACCTAATCTATCATGGGAGAGCAAAGATGACCAAAAAATTGCACCTTACGCTGGCCAGTGGTGACTATGAGCTTATTCGCTCCCTCAAAGAAGGGACGATACAGCCTGACGGGGTGGCATATACCGTGTTGACCGAGATGGATTCGTCCACCCGCCATTGGCGGATGCTTCGGCACCGTGCGTTTGACATCTGCGAGCTGTCCTGCGCCTCTTATTTAATGGCCAAGGATCGAGGCGAGGCGGATGATCTGACAGCCATTCCGGTATTTAATCACCGACGTTTTCGGCATGGATTTATTTTTATCAACACCAATAAGGGGATTGTCAAGCCTACCGATCTGATTGGACGTAAGGTGGGACTCAAAACCTTTCAGGCCACTGCCCTGGTCTGGATTCGCGGCATTTTGGAAGACGAGTTTGATGTGCCATGCCAGCAGATCAACTGGTTGGCGGAAAAAGAAGAGGACGTCCCATTTGATCCACCTCCAGGTCTGAATTTACAACGTATTCCAACCGCTAAACGGGTCGAGAGCATGCTGGCGGAAGGGGAGTTGGACGGGGTCATCCATCCCGATATCATAGGTCCGATCCTGGATCAGGATCCTCGTGTGGCGCGATTGTTTGAAAACTATAAAGCCCTAGAGGTCGAATATGTTCAGCGCACCGGTATTTTTCCCATTATGCATCTGATAGCGATTAAACAAGACATCGTTGATCGCCATCCGTGGGTACCGATGAATCTGCTGATTGCGTTTGAGCGCTCCAAACGGGCCACCTACCAACGCATGCAAAATCCGCGGCGGGTGCCGCTGGCCTGGTTTCGCGACGCCTGGGATGAGCAAGAAAAGATTCTTGGAGCGGATCCCTGGGTGTATGGCTTAAATGCCGTTAACCGCAAGAATCTCGACACCCTTATTCGGTATGCCAAGGCTCAGGGTATGATTAAGAACCACCTACCTGTGGATGAGCTGTTTGATCCGTCCGTTCGAGGCGAGGAGTGGACCCTACCGTCGTCGCGCGGGTAGTACTGCGTAATGCAATTGATGCCACAGGTTGGCGCTGAGGGGGGCGTTATCGTGAGGGGCTCGGGATCTAGTGCATAGCGCAATTATCCCACCAGTTTATCAAGGCGGAATCCGTTGATTTCAAAGGTGCTCCAACGTTTAGAAGCGCTCAGAGATGTCTGCCCGGCTATCTGAGTGATAAAGTATGAGAAAGGGAAATTCGGGCACAAGACGGGTTGTTTGAGGCTTGGGTAAAAAAACGGTGACTCGTAGCGAGCCACCGTTTTGTCATTTCAGCCGACTCGTAGATGCTGTGCGTTAATGTTTGATCATACGAATGGTTTCAACGACAGCAGATTTCCGACGCCGCTTGGCGACGGCGAGTGGAATGAATCGTCCGGTTGCGACATCCCGACCAACTTGAAACTGGACCACTGCTTTTTTTTTACGTTTTGTTGCCATCTTTTGTGTTTACCTCCTCATGGTGTTTATTCAGCCTATATTGGCCGCAGGTGGGCCTTTTTCAAGTAGTTCGGCAATATGCACGAGGAACTTGAATTGCCGCGGGTGGTGCGATGGTGGGTGCGCTGTTTCCGGGAGGTGTTCAGCATAAGGATTTTTAAGCCATGAACCGATAAAACCAGAAAGATAAATCCTGCATGATTTGAAAGTTTAAATACAGATGAATAGTGGTCATTTATCTACTCGACAAACAGGCTCGGTCAGTTGGGTGAAACTTGTGCTTGTTATTGGCATCTTGGCGGCGATTGTGTTTCGCTATGCGCTTTCTATTGCGGTCGATCCTGATTTGTGGGGCCATACCAAATACGGTATGGATCACATTCAGCTCGGTGCGCTGCAGAAAACCGATCCCTACTCCTTTACGGCTTTTGGCGATGAATGGATCAATCATGAATGGCTAACCGAGCTGACCTTCGGTTATGCTTATTTAATCGGCGGCAATCGTGGGTTGCTGACGGTGCGTAGCCTTATTCTCAGTCTGATGATCGGGCTTTTATTTGTCCTGTGGTGGTGGCGTTGGCCGCATGGTTTTTTTCTTCTTGCCGTGGCTATTTTTTGTGTCACCATCGTGGCGTTATTTACCAATATCCGGCCACATAGCTTCAGTTTTCTCCTCACTGCCGTCGTCTTTTTCGTTTTTGAGCTTTACCGTAGAGGGCATCGGCTGTGGATTAACACGCTACCTGTTGTCATGGCCCTGTGGACGAATTTACACGGCGGCTTTGTCGTTGGCCTGGCTTTAATGAGTCTTGGTCTGGTCTCTTTTCTACTCGGTACGGATGACCTTGGACGGCAGCCCACGTCTTCGGAAAGGCGGCATTTGGCCACCCTGTTGCTGCTGTCTTGGCTGGCCCCGCTTTGCAATCCATACGGGTTTCGCTTGTTCACCTATCTGGCCATGGCCCTGAGTCTCAAAAGAGCCAATATTACGGAGTGGCAAGCGGTTAGTATAAAGCCCATGATTCAAAACATCTATCTGATCATTGTTTGCGTTACCTCCATATTGTGTGTGGTGTCGAAAAGCTGGAGGCGCGTAACCGACACTAGTTTTTTTGCAATTTGTGCGGTGATGACCGCTATGCATGCGCGTATTTTCCCTTTTATGGTCATTGCTGCTTCTCTAGTAATGATGAATTCGTTTGCCGCCTTATGGACGGAACATGTGGTGAAAAAGAATCGACAAGGCTTTCGCCTTCTAGAGTCGAATGGTCCACTGGTTTATTTGATGTTAATACCAGGCGTTCTGATGGTCTTTTTGGGCATTACCGATCTCAAGCAGCATCATTATCGGGTGTATGGCTCGACCCAGAGCTATCCGACCCAGGCTATCCGATTTCTCAAACAACATCGCCTTGGACCTAATATGTCCGTCAACTTTAACTGGTCCCAATATGCGATTTGGCACTTATATCCGGATTATAAAGTCTCGAGCGACGGACGCTATGAGACCGTCTATGAACCCAAATTCGTCGAGTCACAGTTGGTAAATTATTATGCGGGTGATTTCGAGGGGTATACGGCTAATCTCGATATTGATGTCATGATGTTCGAGCGCCAAAGTAAGCTTGCAGATGCTATAGCGAAGCATCCTGAATGGGTGAAGGTGTATGACGACACGGTTGCTGTGATCTATGTGCCACACCGTTCTGCCGCACTGGCTCATTTGCAGCAAGAGACGCTGCCTTATCGTCCGCAGCAGAAAACGGGTGCGTTTTTTTACTTTCCTTAACGAGCGCCGGTTATCAGGCAAGTTTTCCCTTGTCGTTGCAAATCCATTACCCCCCCCTCTTAATGGTCCAAAATCGTAACCAGCTTAATCGTACGAAATAATGCTACGTGCCACTTCGCCTTGCTCCAGCGCTGCAAATGCGTCGTTAATGCCTTCTAGCGGGTACGTACGGCTGACCAATTCGTCCAGCTTCAGCTTCTTAGCCCGATAGAGTTCGATCAATTGTGGCATGCCGGCGCGCATGTTGGCGGAGCCATAGGTACAGCCCAAAAGTTGCCTATCCTGGTGTAAGAAATCCGGATCGATGGTTAGTTGGGCGCCATGCCGAATCACGCCGACAATGATGGCCTTGCCACCTCGCCGGGTGCATTGTAGGGCTTGCACGGAGGTTTCGGTTAAGCCAATCGCTTCAAATGCATAGTCAACCCCGCGCCCTTTGGTCAGCTCTCGCACTGCTTCAACCGGATTGTTGTCGGCGGCATTGACCAGATGCGTAGCGCCGAATAGATCGGCATATTCCAATTTGCTCGGCATGGTGTCAACCGCGATAATGCGTTGTGCGCCGGCCAGTGCTGCACCTTGAATGATGTTCAGGCCGACACCACCGCAGCCGATGACCACCACGCTGCTGCCCGGCTGTACCTTGGCGGTCCATAACGCCGCCCCAACACCAGTCGTCACACAACACCCAATTAAGGCTGCTTGACCCAATGGCATATCATCATCAATACGTACCAGTGTGCCCTCCGGTACCACGCCGTATTCGGCAAAGGAAGAGACACAGGCGAAATGCTTGACTTCATCGTTACCTTTGCGGAGGCGTGTTGTGCCATCCGGTAAATTGCCGTTTAAGGTATAGCGGACTTCGCACAGGTTTGGCCGGCCGGCAACGCAATCTTCGCAGGTGCCGCACGCCGGAACCAGGGAGAGAATGACATGATCGCCTGGTTTGACATAGGTGACGCCGAGCCCGACTTCTTCAATAATGCCTGCCCCTTCGTGCCCCAGAACAACCGGCATAGGACAGGTTCGGTCGCCCTTGATGTAGTGTAAATCGCTGTGGCAAACGCCGCTGGCGGCAAAGCGGACGCGTACCTCACCGGCTTTGGGGGGTAACAAATTCAATTCTTCCACGACTAAAGGTTGGTGGGCGCCATAAAGCACTGCTGCCTTCATTTCTTTTCTCCTCTGCGCGATCGATGATCCACCATGGTGTTGACAGATGTCTGTGGGTTCCACTATAACGCAATCGGTGCCGTATGACACGTCGCAAGTGGTCAATATTTGCTCGGCTACTGGGTAAATTTGGCTTGACCCTGCCATCCGCTTGCCGTACAACTAGATGGTAATTGTGCACCTGCACCGTTGGGTGTATCGGCGTGTTCGAAGTGATTATCTATGAAAGTCTTGTGTTATGGAGAAGGAGGACCTATACCGATGGCCACGACCGGACGAAATTTGATTGAAACAGCTTTACAGGCTGTACCCACTATGTCGAGTACCGATTTGAACGCCAAGCTTAGCAGCGGGGAAAATGTGGTAGTATTGGACGTACGTGAACAGGACGAGTGGAACGAAGGCCATATCCCACAAGGGACGTTTCTTGCCCGTGGGCGTCTCGAAGGCAAGGTGGAGGAAATGGTGCCGGATAAGTCCACGCCGATTGTGACGCATTGACTGGGTGAAGGCCGAGCTGCCCTGGCAGGGCAGACACTGCAGCAGTTGGGTTACACGAACATTTGTTATTTAGCCGGTGGTTTTAAGGGATGGCGGGAGTCGGGCCTACCCGTGGCGTAGCTACGCTGTTAAGTAGGTCGCGCCAGTGGATGATGCCTGATAAGATACCGTGGGTCATCTGTCGTCTGATATAATTAAACGTAAACGCTGTTTGTGTTGAGGCACATCTTAGAAGGCAGGGGTATGACGAAAGCCAGGTCTCCCAAACCCATTGTGTTAACCACCCATCCACGACGCGATGGCCCGCCTGTTGTTCCCATTAACTGGGGCGCTGCGCAAGCGCTGGAGCGGGGTCCGATTATCGGCACCTTAACCACGCCGTCGCATCGCAATGTGATTGGCACGCACGCTGGTTCGTATGCGGTGTATCGTGCCCTGGCGGTTGCGGCCGGGGTGCTCAAGCAGGATCATGTAGCGGATTTGACCGATACCGCACCGGTGCAACAAATTGGTCCGCACCCGTCTTGGCATGATCCCAAGGCGATTGTGTCGATCGATCCATATGGCGCCGTTGTCGATGCGGTGTTTTCCGGTTGTCGTCTCAAGCAGGGCTATGACATACGACCCACCATTGCCATAACCAAGGCGCATATCAATGTTCCTGAACTGGCGCAGGCGGTGGATGCTGGCCGTTTAACACCCGACGGCAAAATTTTGCTCGACAAAGGTGAATGCGTTGTCACCAAAGCGGCGCTCGAGCCGGTTTGGTATTTGCCCGGTATTGCAGCGCGTTTTGGGGTGTCGGAAAATGAATTGCGCCGTCATTTGTTTGAGCAGACGGCCGGCATGTTTCCGGAGCTTGTCACCCGCCCTGATCTCAGCGTGTTTCTTCCTCCCATTGGCGGCATGACGGTGTATGTGTTTGGCGACGCCGCGAAGTTGGCGGATCGTCATACATCGATTGCCTGTCGTGTACATGACGAATGTAATGGCTCAGATGTGTTTGGCTCTGATATCTGCACCTGCCGCCCGTATTTAGCGCATGGTATTGAGGTTTGTGTGGCGACCGCGCAACAAGGCGGCGTCGGGGTGATTGTCTACAATCGGAAAGAAGGGCGCGCCCTCGGCGAAGTCACCAAGTTTTTAGTCTATAACGCCCGTAAGCGGCAGCTGGGCGGCGACCGCGCCGATCAATATTTTGCCAGAACCGAGTGCGTTGCCGGCGTCCAGGACATGCGCTTTCAGGAGCTTATGCCGGATGTGTTGCACTGGCTTGGGATCAGTAAGATTGACCGGTTTGTGTCCATGAGTCACATGAAGTGCCAGGCGCTGACGGCGTCAGGCATTGAGATCGGCGAGCAGGTGACGATTCCGGCAGATTTGATACCGCAAGATGCCCGGGTGGAGATCGACGCCAAAATAGCCGCCGGCTATTTTGCCGAGTCACAACCGCTTAGCGCTGCAGACCTGAGGCGTGTACAGGGGCGTCGGCTCGATGAATCGTAAGATGCACGCATCTGAGGCTGAGACAGTTGCCTATTTGCGGTCGGCGCAGGCCGTGCGTGAACGCGCGCATTACCTATTCGATCTTGCTGCGCAAGGTGATCTGGAACATTTTGTCTACCATCCGGAAGCGCTGGCGCCGACTGCGGACTATGTTTGCGACCTGATCAAAACGCATCATCCGACTCTCGACATTCCCCTCCATAGCCGTTTGCGGCATTTTTCAGCAGGTGGTAGAGATCGCTTGGCTGAAGCGGCGCTGGACGCTTTAGCCCAGCGTGACAGAGGGCTGGCTCTAGTTGAGTTAAGCATTATTAGTGTGTTGCTCGATGCCGGGGCGGGCGATCGTTGGCGCTACACGGAATCCCAAGACGGCACGGTCTATACACGTTCTGAGGGGTTGGCGGTTGCGAGTTGGCAGATGTATTGGGGTGGCCTGTTTTCGTCTTGCGATACGCCTGCAGTAGATGCCGATCGACTTGCGTCGCTGTCGCAGGATGAATTGGCGCAGGCCTTGCAGGTAACAGCTGGCAATCCACTGGTGGGATTGTCGGGGCGGTTGGAACTTCTACGCAACTTGTCAAGCTTGATGCAGGCCCAGCCTGATGTTTTTGGTGAATCCGGCCGGCTCGGCCTGTTTTACGATTATGTGGATCAGCTTGCCGTGGCGGGAACGATTTCGGCCGGACGTCTGCTGACTGCAGTTCTCGATACCTTCTCCGAAGTATGGCCGGCGCGTTTATTTGTGGCTGGTGTCCCCCTGGGTGATGTGTGGGAACATGTGGCATTGCAGTCGTTTACGCTTGCATCCGGTTTAATCCCCTTTCATAAACTCTCTCAGTGGTTGTCGTATTCGCTCATCGAACCACTCGCGGCTGGTGGGATTGAGGTGTCGGATTTAGATGCGCTAACCGCTTTGCCGGAGTATCGTAACGGCGGGCTTTTGATTGACATGGGCGTGCTGACACCGCGTCTCGAGAGCGCTCTGGGTCGGCTATATCAAGTCTCAGATGCGTTGGTGGTGGAGTGGCGTGCTCTCACGGTCGCCTTGTTAGACAAGCTAGCAGATTTAATCCGTCAGCGCCTGGGACGTGATCGCACGGCGTTGCCCTTAGCGAACATCCTTGAAGGCGGCACCTGGCGAGCCGGCAGACAGCTTGCGTTTGAGCGCCGGGGCGGTTTGAGTCCCGTCCAGGTACAGAGCGATGGCACCGTATTTTAATGGGTTCGGATGTTCAGTCTTCAGGAGGAGTATGCCCGATGGCAGAGGTTAAGGTGATCGATCATCCCCTTGTTCAGCATAAGCTCAGTGTCATGCGTTGCAACGACACGGCGCCCCACAAATTCCGCCGGCTGATGAAGGAGGTGAGCTTACTCCTGGCTTACGAGGTGACGCGTGACTTGCCACTGCGTCAGGTCACTATCCGGACACCCATACAAGAGATGCAGGCCCCCATGCTGGAAAGTCCGCAGATCAACCTGGTGTCGATTCTACGGGCAGGAAACGGCCTTCTGGACGGCATCTTGGAATTGTTCCCATCGGCCCGCGTCGGCCATATCGGCTTGTATCGGGAACCTCAGTCGCAGGTCATTATTGAGTATTACCTGAAACTGCCACAACAGGCGCACGAGCAAGAAACGATCGTGGTGGATCCGATGCTAGCGACAGGACATACGGCGGTTGCCGCCTTAACCAGGCTCAAGGAGTGTCAGTATCAAAAGGTCAAATTTGTTTGCCTGTTGGCGGCACCGGAGGGGGTGGCATACGTTCAAGAACATCATCCGGATGTGCCGATTTTCACTGCCGCTATTGACCAGGGTCTGAATGACAAGTCCTACATTGTACCGGGTCTTGGAGACGCCGGTGATCGTCTATTTGGCACGTTGTAGCTAGCGGGCTCCGTTTCGTGTCGATGCATAAGGGCACCGTTGGAATTTCTGAACGCCTGCGGGGGTTTTATGCTTTTGTAGACAGACACTGTGTCTCTACGACGGCTCATCCTTCCTGATTCCCGTACAACCCACACCCTTACGGGCATGAACGGTCAGGTTTTGTCCGCATGGGGCGTGAGGTGGCCGGTTTCATGCCGCAGTGTGTGGAAGGCAACAGCCGGTTTATGATATACATGACATGTTGGGTTTCGGATGTAGGATAAAGACAAAGTGAAGAGGAACGTTGTCGATGATACGTGTAGAATCGTTAACTCGTACTTACGGTGATCACACTGCGGTTGACCAGGTATCGTTTGAGATCGGTCAAGGTGAAATCGTCGGACTACTGGGTCACAATGGTGCCGGTAAGACCACCATCATGAAAATGCTGACGGGCTTTCTGGAACCCACCTCAGGGTCTATTGAAATGCACGGGATGAGCATCCACAGTCACCGTGAGGCGATCCAGCGTCAGCTTGGCTACCTGCCGGAAAACTGCCCGGTATATCCGGAGATGACGGTTATCGACTATCTGGACTATGCGGCGGCTCTACACGGTGTTGCGAAGACCGAGCGCGGGGTTCGGATCCGTGCCGCCATTGCCCGTACGGAGCTGGAGCCTAGAGCAATGGAGATGATTAATACCCTGTCACGTGGCTACCAGCAACGTGTTGGGGTGGCCCAGGCCATCCTACACAACCCGACCATTCTCATTTTGGACGAGCCTACCAATGGCTTAGACCCGACCCAGATTCAGCACATGCGCAGTCTCATCAAGACCCTGGCCAAGAGCGCCACGATTATGCTCTCGACGCATATTCTGCCGGAAGTTCAAGCCGTATGCGATCGTGTCATCATTATTCAGGACGGCCGCAAGGTGTTGGACGCGCGGCTCGATGCGCTGCAAGTCGGTCACCGTCTGCGGCTGCTCACCGACGCCGGACCTGAGCAGGCCGAACCGTTGTTCAACAAGCTGGCGCCGGTGACATCGGTCGAGACCTCTGCAGGCGATGGCAATCGCCACCTCTATACCTTGACCATTGAGGGCGACCACGACCCCACAGATAGCGCGCCGGCTGTGGCACAGGCGCTTATTGAAGCGGGCTTCAAGCTTTTCACCATGGCGCCTGAAAGTCGGGATTTGGAAACCATTTTCGGCGAGCTTTCGGCGTCTGACGGAGGGCAGAACAATGGGTAATTTAAGTCGCATTGCGCGCAAAGAATTCGCCGGCTTTTTCTCCTCGCCGATCGCCTTTATCTTTTTCGGGGCCTTTCTCCTGGTTACCCTGTTTGTGTTTTTCTGGGTAGAGACCTTTTTCGCGCGCAACATTGCCGACGTCCGTCCCTTGTTCGAATGGATGCCCATCCTCCTGGTGTTTCTCTCGGCAGCGATCACCATGCGCATGTGGTCAGAAGAACAGCGTGCTGGTACGCTGGAATTTCTCCTGACGTCGCCAGTGCCACCGCTGCAGCTGGTGTTGGGGAAGTTCTTCGCCTGTTTCGGTCTGCTGGCGGTGGCTCTGATTCTTACCCTGCCGGTGCCCGTAACGGTGTCTTTGATCGCTCCGCTGGATTGGGGGCCGGTGTTTGGCGGCTACCTGGCGACGCTGTTCCTCGCCGCCGCCTATCTGGCCATTGGCTTGTTTGTGAGCGCTCGCTCAGATAACCAGATCATCAGCCTGCTTCTGGCCTCCCTGCTGGGTGGGCTGTTCTACGCCCTGGGTTCTGATATCCTGACCGGTCTGTTCGGCACACGGGCTGCCGAGGTGCTCAAGCTGCTCGGTTCGGGCGCCCGTTTTGAGTCCATTACCCGCGGTATTATTGACGCACGGGATCTGGTCTATTATCTCAGCATTGTTGGGGTCTTCTTAACCCTCAACGTCTATGCTTTGGAGCGTCAGCGCTGGGCAGGCAATGCGGCCAACCGTTACCACCGGCAGTGGGGCCTGGTCACGGCTCTGTTCGCCATCAACTTTTTAGCCGTCAACTTGTGGCTTGCTCCGTTGGGTTGGGTTCGCGCTGACATCACCGCAGGGCGCATGTATTCAATTTCGGACACTACCCGCGGGTATCTGGCCCAGCTTAAAGAACCGCTTCTGATTCGTGGCTACTTTAGTGCCAAGACGCATCCCCTTTTGGCCCCTCTGGTGCCGCGTTTGCGCGACCTGCTGGAAGAGTATGCGGTGGCCAGCGGCGGACGCGCACGGGTGGAGTTTATCGATCCCTTGGAGAATCCCGAACTAGAGAAGGAAGCCGGCGAACGGTATGGCATACGGCCGGTGCCCTTCCAGTTTTCCAATAAGTATCAGGCGGCGGTGGTCAACTCCTATTTCGATGTTTTGATTCAATATGGTGATCAGTATGAGACGCTGGGGTTCCGTGACTTGATTGAGGTCAAGGTACAGGGCATCAACGATCTGCGGGTGGAACTACGCAATCCGGAGTACGACATTACCCGAACCATTAAAAAAGTTCTTTACACCTACCAGGGTTCGGGTGATCTGTTTAGCAATATTCTGCATCCAGTGGTTTTCAAGGGCTACGTGTCGCCTGATGCGCGTTTGCCGGAGCCACTGGTGAAGCTGAAGCAAGACCTGAATGTCGTCTTGGACGAACTGAAAGTCTCGGCAGGCGACCGCTTACGCGTCGAATTTGTTGATCCGGATGCCGATGGTGGAGCCCTGGCTAAACAACTGGAAGCGGATTTTGGTTTTCGGCCTATGGCGGTTGGTTTATTCAATCCCAATACGTTTTGGTTTTACCTGGTCTTAGAGAGCAATGGTAGCCTGGTACAGGTCCCATTGCCGGAAGGGTTGGACAAAGCCGGCTTAGAGCGCGGTGTGCAAGCCGCTCTCAAACGTTTCTCCAAGGGCTTCCTCAAAACCGTTGCCCTGCACGCGCCGCAGCCTGGCCGTCGCATGGGAATGCCGATGGGCATGCGACGGCCCGCGCAAGGCAAGCGTTTCACCATGTTGCAAGAGCAGTTACAGGTGGAACATACGGTGCGCAACACCGATCTCAAAAACGGCCGGGTACCCGACGAGGCCGATTTGCTCTTGCTGGCGTCGCCTGATAAATTGGACGATAAACAGCTCTTTGCTGTCGACCAATTTCTCATGCGTGGCGGCACTGTTATTCTTGCGACCGCGCCTTTCGATGTCGATTTGATGGGGACGCTCTCAGCCAGTAAACACGATTCCGGTCTCAAGGCCTGGCTTGAGCACCACGGCATTACACTGGAAGAGACCATGGTACTCGATCCTCAGAATTCGGCCTTTCCGATTCCGGTTAACCGGAACGTCGGTGGCTTTACCGTGCGAGAAACTCGCATGGTGGAGTACCCTTATTTCGTGGACATCCGCGCTGACGGCATGGAGCGTGATGGCGGATTGACTACCGGACTTGATCAGATTACCCTCAACTGGCCTTCTCCCATTAGCCTGGACATGGAGAAAAACAGTGAGCGGCGGGTGCTTCGCTTGTTGGAAAGCTCCGCCGCTGCCTGGACGTCGGACGGGCTGAATATCCAACCTGATTTTCGCACCTACGGCGCCTTGGGTTTTGCGACCGGCACGAAGCGTGGCCGTCAGCTTCTGGCCGTAGCGGTGGAGGGTCGCTTTGAGTCCTGGTTCAAAGGCAAACCCTCTCCTCTTGCCAAAAGCGAGGAGCCGGCGACAAAGACTGACACTGCTTCGCCAGGCATGCCTGGCGGTGATGCACAACGTCAGGATGAAGCCGAAAAAGACCAGAAACCCGTCATCAGCCGGGTGATCGGGCGCTCCCCCGAGTCGGCACGTCTGATTTTGTTTGCCTCCAACACCTTTCTCACCGACAGCGCTTTGGACCTGGCCAGTAGTGGTTTGCGGACACGCTATTTGAATTCCGTACAATTGGTGGAGAACGCTGTAGACTGGTCTTTGGAAGACCGGGATCTATTAGGTATTCGCGGCCGTGCCCATTTCTCGCGCACCTTGCCGTCTCTCAATCGGCCGGCGCAAGTCTTTTGGGAATACCTCAACTATGGTTTGGCCTTGATCGGCCTACTCCTGGTCTGGTTGATCCGTCGTGGGGTGG
>JAPULM010000436.1 GCA_027294925.1 bacterium | reverse complement strand
GTGAATCCGGCACTGCTTTGTCCCTGGTGGCGGGGGCAATATATTTCGTTGGCATGTTTATTTGCACGGTTTTATTTAACCTACCGCTCAACAATTCACTCGCGGGGCTCGATCCAAAGAGCATCGACGCGCATGATGTTTGGGCTCACTATCTCAAAGCCTGGACGAACTGGAATCATGTACGAACGCTAGCCTCTTTGGCAACCTGCGCGCTTTGTACTTGGGAATTGACTATAGGCCAAAGCGTTTCTTAGGGTCCCCAACTTCCAAAAGTCCATAGCCCAATCCATGCTGACATTGAAAAACATGCTTTAAAATCCCGATCCATCCGTATCCGTATGTATCCGTACCCGTTACACCGCCAGATAGCCGCCGTCCACCACCAATTCCGTACCGGTTATATACGACGCTTCGTCAGAGGCCAAAAACAGGACTGCATACGCCACTTCTTCCTGTCGGCCTTCGCGTCCCATTGGAATTTGCGTCAAGCGCCGCGCACGAAATTCCGGATCGGCGCTCGTTACCGAGGTCCGCATCGGCGGCATTAATCCGGGATGCACGGAGTTGACCCGTATCCCATCCTTGGCATACTGCACCGCGGCCGACTTGGTCAACAGACGTACAGCGCCTTTAGAGGCATTATAGCCCATGTGCGAATGCGCTTGTCCTGCGAATCCGGAAATCGATGAGATGTTGACAATGGCACCCCTGCCTGCCTGCTGCATGGCCACAACAGCGTACTTCACCCCTAAAAACGTACCCTTGGCATTGATCTCCATCAACCGATCCCAGGCATCAGTAGCCAGTAAATCGCCGCCGGAAGAACCACTAATGCCGGCATTGTTGACCAGGATATCAAGTTTGCCATAGGTTGAAACAGCCGTCGCAACAGCTTCTTGCCAAGCGCCTTCATTGGTCACGTCAAGCGACATAAAACAGGCCTCGCCCCCGCCTGCCATAATCTCGGCCACCACAGCGCGGCCTTCTTCCTCAAGGAGATCGGCAACCATAACTTTGGCGCCCTCAGTGGCAAACAAACGCGCTTCAACAGCGCCCATGCTACCGGCGGCACCGGTTATTATTGCCACTTTACCTGCTAGTCTCATGACCTTTACTCCTAATAAAATAAAAACGTTGCGGGGATAGATTGGAAATCTGTTCCCATCCCGATAAGTGTTCATCATTTCGGGGCGGCGCCAAAGGCGGCGTGCCGACGCTTATGCGTCAGGCTCACAACACGAGCACCAGACGCGCCGGGTCGCTCAAGTAGACCATCAACGCATTCAGAAAACGTTGTGCGGTCGCGCCGTCGAGCGCCCGGTGATCGAAGGTAAGCGACAGCGGTAAAATCGTGCGCACCATCACCTCGCCTTGACAGACAGTGGGCTTTTGCAGCAGCTTGCCAATGCCTAAAATAGCAACTTCCGGCAAGTTCAGCATAGGGGTAGCAAAGATACCACCAATGGCACCATAGTTGCTGATGGTAAAGGTCCCGCCGCGTAAGTCGGCCAGGGGAATGCGGCGCTCTCGGGCCAGTTCGGTCTGACCTTGCAACTCAGCCGCCAGCGTCACAATATTTTTCTGATCCACAGACTTGATAACCGGCACAATCAA
Organism: bacterium; assembly: GCA_027294925.1. The sequence goes on along the minus strand of JAPULM010000436.1, from coordinate 7,783 downwards.
GCCATCCGGCGTATCAGTGGCAATACCCAGATGGTAGTAACGCTTGAGTATCAGATGACGCTGATCATCGGCGAACGTCGCATTGAGATGCGAATGCTCACGTAGGGCCGCCGCCACTGCTTTCATGATGAACGGCAAGAGCGTCACATGGATACCCTGCGTCACGACAGCGTCTTTACTGCGCTGCCGCAGCGCAACGAGATCGGTGACATCGACCTCGTCAGTTGTGGTGATGGGGACGGCGGTACTAGCGGCGCGCAGCATGGCCTCGGCAATGGTGCGGCGCAACGCAGGTACAGGCAACAGCTCAATGGGGCCGTAGTCGTCTTGTGCTTGACTGACGGCAGGCGCTTGCTCAGTAGATGCCTTGGCGGCAGGCAGCGCTGGTGACTGCGCAGCTTGCACGACATCTTGCCGGCGAATGCGACCGTGTGGGCCGGTCGGCGTCACGCTTGCCAGATCAATGCCGTGGTCACGCGCCAGTTTACGCACGGAAGGAATGGCGAGGATACGAGAGGTTTTGGCAGAGCTTTCGATGCGCAGTATCGCCTCAGGCGGCGGCGGCAAATCGGTTAATTTACCGGTCAGCGCCCCAACCACCGACACGGAAGGCGAGGCTGTCGGCTCAACCGCAGCAGGCTCCTGACCGGCGACCTGCTCCCCCATCTCTCCAATTACCACCAACACGTTGCCAACGTGTATTTTCTCACCCTCTCTCACAGCCAGACGCAAAATCGTACCGGCCTGAGGAGCAGGGATTTCAACCACCGCTTTATCGGTCTCGACCTCAACCATCGGCTGATCAGATCGTACGGTTTCACCCTCTTGCACCAACCACCGTACAACCTCGCCTTCCGTGATGCCTTCGCCGACGTCGGGAAACCGAAATTCCAGAGCCATGGCTACCTCAGAACGCCCCCTCATGCACGCTCCCGACCAGAGAGAGGTACAAGAAGGGCGGCGGAAAAGGGAGACGACTTTAAAACGCCAATACGCGGTGCACGGCTTCCATGATACGATCAGGCGTTAACAAATAATATTTTTCGAGTTGCGGGAGAGGAAAGACGGTGTCAAATCCGGTCACACGTTCGACCGGAGCTTCCAGCGATAGCAACGCTTTTTCATTAATCTGCGCCACGATTTCCGCCCCCAGGCCGCAGGTTCGCGCCGCTTCATGCGCCACCACGGCGCGGCCGGTTTTTTCAACCGATGCAATCATCGTCGGCACATCCATCGGTGACAGGGTACGCAAATCGATAATCTCCACACTCACGCCCTCTGCCCTCAGTCGTTCGGTAGCCTCTAACACCTGGTGCAACATCGAGCCCCAAGCAATCACCGTCACATCCGTCCCTTCCTGCACCACACGCGCCTTACCCAGCGGCACGGTATACAGTTCATGCGGAATTTCCTGGCGCACTGCCCGGTAAATTCGTTTGGGTTCTAAAAACATGACCGGGTCAGGGCTCCGAATGGCGCTGATCAATAACCCCTTGGCATCATAAGGTGTGGCCGGCACCACAACCTGTATGCCAGGCGTGTGGACGAGAATTGCCTCCGTACTCTCGGAATGATGCTCGGGTGGATGGATACCACCACCGTAGGGCATGCGAATGACCAGAGGGCAGGTAAAGCGGCCACGAGAGCGGTTTCGCATGCGGCCAACGTGACTAATAATCTGATCGTAGGCCGGATACATAAACCCCATAAATTGAATTTCCACCACCGGCCGCAGATCGGCAATGGCCATACCTGCCGCCATGCCAACAAGACCCGATTCGGCAATTGGGGTATCCATGACTCGCTCACGGCCGTATAGCGCCTGAAGCCCTTCGGTAGCGCGAAACACACCCCCTGCCCTACCAATATCCTGCCCCAGCAGAATCACACGGTCATCAGCTGCCATCTCCAGACGCAACGCGTCTTGTATCGCCTCTAAGAGAGTGCGTTTCTCCATCACCTACTCTTTCCGTCGTAGTGCAGCCAACAGGCCCGTTTCTTGCTCAACCAGAGCTGGCGTCATCTCGGCGTACATATAGCGAAACATATCCTGCGGCGGCGGTGGTGTGACTGCAGCGGCCGCTTCCATCGCCTGTTCAACTTCCGCCGTAGAGGCTTCAACAAGCTCCTGTTCCCACCCTTTCGACCATTGCCCGCGCTGTTCAAGGTAGCGCTGCACCCGCAGCAACGGATCACGCGGACGCCATTCTTCGACCTCAGCGTCATCACGATATTTAGTCGGATCGTCCGCTGTGGTATGGGCGCCAAAACGATACGTATAAGCCTCGATCAAGCTCGGGCCCTGTCCGCCACGCGCCCGTTCGACAGCCTCACGCACCACCGCATAGACGGCAAAAATATCATTGCCATCCACTTGGATACCGGGAAAGCCATAGGCTAGGGCTTTCTGTGCAATGGTTGGCGAAGCGGTTTGTTCGTGGCGCGGGACAGAAATCGCGTACTGATTATTCTGACAGAAAAAGACACATGGCAGGTGATGCACACCAGCCATATTCATCGCTTCGTGTACATCACCCTCAGAAGTCGCCCCATCACCAAAATAGGTAATCGCAATACTGTTATCCTGACGATATTTACCCGCGTAGGCCAAGCCAATGGCATGTAGCGGGTGTGAGCCGACTGGAATCGAAACGGGTAAGACGCGAACCCCTTCAGGCATATGGCTGCCAAACTCGTTGCCCATCCAATATAACGATAGGTGTTTCAGCGGTACGCCATGCATCCACATGGCGCCGGTCTCGCGATATGAGGTCACCATCCAATCCTGCGGCTGCAGCGGATAGGTGCTAGCGACCAGGCTCGCCTCCTGTCCGATCATCTCGGCATAAGTGCCAAAGCGCCCCTGGCGCTGCAGCGAAACCGCCTTACGGTCGTAAATCCGTACAAGCAGCATTTGCCGATAAATCTGACGAACTTGCTCGTCATCAAGCAACGGCCGTAGGGATTCATTACAGGAACCGTCCGGCGCCAAGACGCAGACCATCTCACCCTTGAGGGGATCATACTGTTCGAAAAACATCAAGCTCTCCTCAATCGTCACAGCACCTTGGCAGCGCGTAGCCGCTCCAGCCCTTGTCTATCGATACCCAACGCCGCGTAGATCTCGACGTTATGCTCGCCAAGCCGCGGCGCCCGACGGTCTATACACCATGGCGCCTTGTCGGCAATCCACGGGGCGGTGGTGTAGGGCAACGTCCCCACACTTTCGTGTTCGATCTCAGCAAACCCTCCACGCGCCTGAAATTGTTCATCGGTAAGATTATCCTCCGGCAAGCGCACCGCGCCCCATGCTAAATCGTGCGCTTGCGCAGCATGGTAAACCTCATCCGCCGTATGCGTCGCGATATAGGATTGCGCATCGCGCGTTATTTGCTCGTACGCTTCAGGTGTCTCAGCCCATGTGCCGTCCTCAAAACGCGCTAAGATGTCCGCTTCGAGCATCCCCACATCAACCAAAAAAAGCGCCACCTTGTGCAAGGCGGACGTATTTGGTGAAATACCGGCCCACACATAACGTCCGTCCTTAGCGCGATGCGACATCGGTTGGGTCACATACGGAAAAGCATGCCGGTTGGTCTGGCGTTGCACCAGCAATTCATTGTACATGAAAAACGGCATCGAAAACTCGGTATTGGATGCGCAAGCTTCATGAATCGAGACATCGATAAACTGCCCGACGCCCGTGCGATCGCGGTAGCACAACGCCCCCAACAGGGCAATAAAGGCGTTATTCGACGCGATATGGTAAGCATGCCACATCTGCGGCGCAACAGGTGGCGTGTCGTATTGTCCGGCTGCATGCGGATCATAACCACAGATCGCCACCACCCCGCCCAGAGCCAAATGCACAAGATCCGATGCCTTATAGTCACGATAAGGACCATTCTGGCCAAAGGGGGTGATCGACGCCATCAGTAGACGCGGATTGATCGCCCGCAACACCTCGTAATGCAGCTCATGCTGGGCCAAAAAATCGAGCGGTGTCGCATCCACAACGATATCGACCGAAGCCACCAGTTGACGAAACAGGTCACCGCCTTCAGGTAGGCTGAGATCAAGCGTCAACCCACGCTTGTTGACATTATAATGCCAGAAATGCAGACTCTGCTCCGAATCAACGACATCATGCACGAACGGCCCATAGTTTCGGCTTGCATCACCCCACGGTGGTTCAATCTTCACCACATCAGCCCCATTTGCGGCCAGTATCTTGCCGCAAAAAGCGCCTTTCTCGTCAGCGATCTCCAAGACGCGGATATCCGACAGCATTAAATAATTCCTTTTTCAGTATAATCCGCCATCTCATCTTCTGAGAGCCCCAACAATTTCCCATATACGTATGCGTTATCCTCACCCCAACGTGGTGCCCCGCGCTGCGTCACACCACCCGGGTGCATGGGGGTCTCAGAAAATTGCATCGGCACCCCTTCAACAGGTAACACGCCAAAACGACTGTGCGGCAAGTCAACAAAATAGCCCCGCGCTGCAAGCTGCGGATCATGACGCACTTTGTCCTCCGCCGTCTGTACCACACCAGCCCGAACGCCATGCGCCTGTAGGCGCTGCATGACCTCCTCTGCCGTATACTGCCGGGTCCATACCGCCATCTCCACATCGAGGCTGTCCTGATGCAACAAACGGCTCTCAAACGAGGCGTATGGCGGTTTTTCGGTCCACCGCGGATGCCCCATTGCCTCACATAGCGCCTGCCATTCCGAATCAGAAAAGACGGCGATGGCGCACCAGCGGTCCTCGCCCATGCAGGGGTAAACCCCATGTGGCGCCGCAGGACGATACGGTGACCGATTTTCCGTCCGAACGGTTTGGTGCCGATTCACCACGGCATCAAGTATCGAGGTACCTGTATGCAGTAAGCCAACACCGGCCTGCGACATGTCAATGTGCTGTCCCTCACCGGTCCGATTGCGGAAATGCAATGCGCAAAGCGCCCCCATCGCACCGTAGTAGGCCGCAGTATGATCAAGGTAGGAATAGCCCCAGCCAGCCGGTGGATAAGGCTCCGGCAGTCCTGACTGATGACTCAAACCGCTCAGCGCCTGCGCTGTTGGGCCGTAGCTCACATAATTATGCTCAGGTCCGGTACGCCCCATACCAGACATCTGCACATAAATGATATCCGGTTTGATGGAACGGAGGCGGTCATAACCAAAACCCCACTTCTCCATCGTATGGGCGCTGAAATTTTCCGTCACCATATCGCCGATGGCCACCAGGCGAGCAAACAAATCCTTGCCCTCTGGCGTGTTCATATTCAGGCGCACCCCGCGCTTACCAGGGTTATTATTAAAATAATAGGCCGCCCGGTCGAACCTGTCGCGCAACTCGTAGTCGGCGCCATACGGATCATCCGGTGGTCCAGGCGTATCCTGAATAAACGGCGGGACATAACGAGCCATATCAACACGAGCCGGATCTGTCGGCTCGATGCGAATCACCTCGGCACCCATACTGGCCAACAGGCGCGTCGCACCAGGACCCACCAGAATCCAGGTGAGATCAATCACCCGTATTCCCTCAAGCAGGCGTGGCGGAACAGGTCGTGTCATCACGTCTTCTCGCAAGCGTCACTAGCGGCTCAAACCTCACGATTGTAGGCAAAAAGCATATGACATTCAAGCCGCGGCACCAGGACCTCAAAATCGCCGGCATGTTACGCATCGTCTTCCTGCGCAGACGGCACCGGCTGTTGATCCCCAAAGTGAGGTTTGTCAAACACATCCATCGTCCATGCCGATGCTTCCAAGGCAATCCCGTTGGGATCGGTAAAGTAAATCGACTGACAAATATGATGATCAACGATCTCCGTTACCTCAACCCCCTTCACCCGGAGGTCCTGCTGCAGCTTTTCAAGTTCCGCGACGTTGGCCACACCAAACGCAACATGATCAAATTGCACCGGGCCCTGTGTCGGCAGACCTGCCGGCTTGTGAAATTCTTCAAGCATCCCGGGCCATTCGAAAAAGGCGATTGTTTGCTCTGCTCCAAGCTGAAAAAAATAGTGACGATACGGCCTGCCTGGCTGGTTCCCCGTCGTCGCCACCAGAGGCATGCCGAGAATGTCCCGGTAAAACCGTACGGTTTTGTCCATATCGTTGGTTGCCATCGCCAGATGATGAATGCCTTGATATCGTATCGGACGCCCTCCTTGCCTAAAGTTAAACGGTGTATGTCAACGTAGAAGATGCCATAGAACGGCTCAAGATGCTAGCGCAGCCGGGTAGTGTACGGAGATTTCGCGACATTGAAAAGAGCCGGACATCCTGTAGAAACAGTGTATAAGCAAAGCCTTGTTGTGAGCCGCTGCGGCAAGCAGCCGCTGCGTCCTGGAGATGCCAGCCATCGCCGCGAGCCAGGAGCGGCCGTCGACGGAGGCGGTCGGCAGAGGCGGGACGAAAAAGGTTTTTCTTTTTCCTATCCGTTTTCATTGGCATAATGGGTGCGCAGTATACCGCATTATCTGCTCATTTGCGCCAGGCATGTGATGGTTGTGAAATCCTGAGTCTGATTGTAAGACTGAGATTATTGTAATACAATATGTATGACAATCTCAGACGAGGAAAAAGACATGAGTACAAAAACCGTGCGATTGGACGACGAGGCTGAAAAGGCTCTGGATCAGATCAGGCAAGCTACAGGTCTCTCTATATCCAAGGCCCTCAAACGGGGTTTGTTAATGCTGCGAGACCATACTGTCCAGGAAGCACAGCGCGCTCCATATAATATCTACGTCGAACTGGATCTGGGGCCGGGCGGTTATGCGATAGCGCCGTCAACTGACACACGCCGCGGTGTGCGTGAGGCCATTCAGAGGAAATTGGGCCGGTGATTCTCGTTGACACGGGGCCTTTTGTGGCTCTGTTTGACCCCAAAGACGCCCAGCATGAACGTTGCCAAAGAGTGCTTAGAGACATCCGGGAGCCATTGTACACCACAATACCTGTGTTGACGGAAGCTTTTTATATGCTGTCGCCTGGCAGCCAGGGATCAGACAGATTACGCGATTTCATTTTGCAAGGTGGTCTGTCGGTATGGTTCATGGGCGAGGCGGAGCTTCGGCGCGCTTTTGAACTCATGGAGCGATACGCGGATCATCCCATGGATCTGGCCGATGCCTCCCTTATTGCTGCAGCGGAAGCACTGCAAATCAGCAAGATTTTCACTATGGACCGTCGTGACTTTGCTACCTATCGCATTCGGCGCGGCCATCGTTATGATGGGGTTGAGATCGTTGCCTGAGCTTCTTCAGGAGTTTCGGCGACCTGTTGACAGACCACGTGCAAGCTGGTATGGAGAGGCAGTATCGCCCGATGCTTGTTTCTTTCCCCACCTATGCCTGGGATGTACTCGCCGTCAGAGAGCAGCGCACGCGTCTCGAGGTGGAAGCAGAGCGTAGTTTGACACCTTTTGTCGGCCGTGAGTGTGAACTGCAAATTCTCACCGACGGTTTTGCGCAAGCCCAGGCGGGCCACGGACAGGTGGTGTTTCTGGTTGGCGAGGCGGGCAGTAGAGGCGGGACAAAAAAGGCTTTTCTTTTTCCTATCCGTTCAAGTATCTGATTTAGACCCGCGCCCGGGTGGCAGATATTGTGCTGGTGGCACAGCAAGGAGGAATGACCACCCTAGTGCATCCAGAAGTGGACCGATCTCGCCCAGGTGCGTGCGGTAGCGAACTAGAGTCAGCACCTTACGGGAAAAGCTTGCCTGTCCTGCCTTTTTCCTCTATTGTACAATTGTACAATAGA
>JAPULM010000435.1 GCA_027294925.1 bacterium | reverse complement strand
ACTGGATGGTCACCGCTGCCGGTTGCCGCAGCCGATCACAGTGCCAGGCCAGCAACGAACGCTTTAACCGAATGGAAGCCGACCTCCACAATATGTACGCCGCCCTGGCAATAATTGATAGTGCCCGGCCCAAACACGCCTTTGGCATCATCAACGGCGAAGATCACCTGGTGCGGCCATCTTGCGATTTTGAGCACGATCTACTGCGCAACCTCAGCGAACCGCGTCCTCTGGCGCGGGGCAATCTGGCCAGATCGATTTTTTACATGCACACCGAATATCATTTGCCCATCCCGCCGGCTATGGTCATGCTACTGAAACACTGGAACCGTGAGGATCCGCCAAGCCGACATGAGCAGCGGCGCAATCAACGTATCGAAGCCATCCAAGGGACCCGCAACCCCTTCATTGACCAACCGGCTCTCGCCGATGCGATCAAAGCCCCCTAATCCTGCGTAGCGCTAGCTTAAGTATCCGGACATACATCGAAGAATTTTTGACCACCTACTTAAACCACCTGTTCAGCCTGATAGGTTGCAATGGTTTCGTCGTCGTAGCCCAGACGTTTTAAGATTTCTTCCGTATGTTGACTCAAGGTCGGCGCAGGTATACGGACCTGGCCGGGCGTTTGTGACAGTTTGAGGGGGGTGTTGGTAATGGTGATCGGGCCGGCTTTGGGGTGATCGATGTTGACAGCCATCTGCCGGTGTTGAACCTGCGGATCGTCAAACACTTGATCATAGCCATACACCGGACCGCATGGCACCCCGGCGGCAACTAAGAGATCGTGCCATTGAGCAGAAGTTTTGCAACTTAGGGCGGTCTCAATTGCTTCCTGCATAGCCAAACGGTTTTCCACCCGGTCACGGTTGGTGGCAAAGCGCGGGTTATCGACAAGTTCATCCAGCCCTGCCAGCTCGCAGAAGATCTTCCAGTGATGCTGCTGATCAGCAGCGACGCAGAAGTAGCCGTCCTTGGTTTTAAAGGCGCCGTGCGGCTGATTGCGACGATGCATCGACCCCATTGGCGTCGGTGTTTCGCCACCAGAAAACACCGCGGCGGCCTCCCAAATTGAAAAAGAAATCGCACAATCAAGCAAAGCCATATCGAGATACTGCCCCTCACCAGTGCGTTGCCGGTTGATATAGGCGGCCAGAATACCATAGGCGGTGAACAAGCCGGTGCCAATATCAATCACCGGGACACCGGCTTTGGCCGGCGGCGCACCTTCGTTACCAGTGGCGCTCATGATGCCGGACATACCCTGGGCGATGGTATCGTAACCACCACGCTGGTGATAGGGGCCGGTCTGACCGAAGCCGGAAATCGACGCGTAAATAATTTGTCGATTAACCGCTTTGACTGCAGAATAGCCCAGGCCAAGACGATCCATCACCCCAGCCAGGATGTATTCCACGATAATATCGCTCTCAGCCGCCAGTTGCATAAAGATCCGCACGGCGCGCGGCTCTTTGTAATTTAATGTGATGCCTAACTTATTACGGTTCAAGGCCATGAACATCGGGCTCTCACCGTTTTGCAATCTGCCGAGAAGACGTGACGCATCGCCGCTACCCGGACGTTCAATCTTTATCACCTCGGCTCCCATATCGGCCAGGAACATGGCGCATGACGGACCTGCCAGGTGTTGGGTGGATTCAAGAACACGTACGCCTGTGAGTGCGCCAGTCATATCAAGCTCCTCTCTAATAATAGTCGGGGGTGAAACATGTCCACCGAATATGATGGTTGCATATACCCCCATATGCGTTGCCCCGCCCTTTGCGTCTAGCGCGAAGTATTATAAGATAGGGAATCCTGTACAACAAGCACGGGCTTGCCAACGACAATGTTCCGACTTAGTGCGAAGGAGATGAACCATGCAGACGGCGCCTTATACCATCTATGCGATCCAATACGCCCATCGTAAAACCAACTCCACTGAACTCTTTTACGGCGATTATCACAACACCCCGATGGCGATGGACTATTTCATTTGGGCACTCACCAACGGTGAACATACGGTGGTGGTGGATTTGGGCTTTACGGAAGAGGTCGGCACGCGGCGCGGACGGCAGTTCTTACGTTGTCCGTCCAAGGGCCTGGCGGAGATCGGTATTGACTGTAAAAGCGTCGAGCATGTCATCGTCAGCCATTTTCATTATGACCATGTGGGAAACTACGCTTTATTCCCTAATGCCACTTTCTATGTGCAAGACGATGAAATGAGCTTCTATACGGGACGCCATGCCAGTCAGCCCGCTTTTAAACACTCGATTGAAATCGACGATGTGGTCGCCATGGTGCGCTACAATTATGACGGACGCCTGAAGTTCATCGACGGGGAGGAAGAAATTGTGCCGGGCATCAGCGTCCACGGCGTCGGCGGGCATACCGCCGGGCTGCAAATCGTCAGTACCCAGACCAAAGAAGGGCGTGCCGTATTGACCTCAGATGCGGCGCATTATTATCACAACTTTGAGAACAACGTGCCATTCATGGTGATTCACAGCATTCCTCAGATGTATCAGGCCTTTCAGCGCATCCGTCAACTGGCTGACAAGCCGGAGCTGATCATTCCGGGGCACGACCCACTCGTTCAGCAACGCCTGCATAAGGTCGCCGAGGGGATCGTCTGCCTCGGATAAGAGCGAAAAACCGGGGTCGGGGTCAAATATTCTGAAAGACGTTACACTTAAGAAAGCGCCATTTGGACCGAGGGGGGATTTTCAGTCCTTGCTCAGTCGCTTGGGGATAACGTCCTACCACACTATCGATAAGCGAAGCTATGCAACGACTCATCACATGCCTGGTCTTGACCTTGCTCTGCCACCCCATGCTAGTCCTAGCTGCTGAGGGTGAAGCCAAACCCTTGTGGGAACTCGGCGCCCTCGGAGGTGGCGGATTGACCCCGGATTACCCGGCCTCGGACGAATACCACCTGGCGGGGCTCGTCCTGCCCTACGTCCTCTATCGCGGTAAGATTTTTCGGGCTGGTGATCAGGGAATGATTGCCCGGGGACGGCTGATGCGCAGCGATCGATTCGAATTAGACCTCAGTCTGAGCGGCTCGTTTGCAGCCGATTCCGACCATAACGACGCCCGCCGCGGGATGCCGGATTTGGACACCCTGATCGAAGTTGGTCCACGCCTGCAGCTCACGTTGGCCGAGCCCTTACCGCAGGGCAAACTAAGCTTTGAACTTCCGATACGGGCCGTGTTCTCCCTCGCCTTCGATGGCATCGGCTATCACGGGTTTACCTTTCACCCACGCTTCGCCTACCAGCATGACCATCTTTTCGGCGCCATCACAACCGTCAAACTGACCGCTGGGCCTATTTTCGCCACCGCAGCATTAATGGATTACTTCTACCAAGTCGCGGATCGCTTCAGCACCACCGATCGACCGGCATTCAACGCCGATGCCGGCTATCTCGGCAGCGAGTTTAGCCTCCTCGCCAAGCAGAGGCTACACCGCAATCTCAGCATTTTTGGGGGACTCAAGGTCATGTACTATGGGGGAGCAAGCAATGCTGACAGTCCTCTGTTCCGTACCAAGGCGACGGCCGCTATTGGCTTTGGCTTTATCTGGTCGTTCTACCAAAGTAAACGGCAAGAGGGAGACTGACAGAGCTACACCTGCAATTCCGTCAAGTACCTGCCACGGTGGAACATCGCCGTCTGCCGATGCGTTTGTCGGCGGCGTTTTTGGGTTTCTATCTGGTCCATATCATACGTCTGCGGGTCAAGCACGACACCATAATCACACAAGGCGCTAGCAACGGATACAAAGCCGTCCAGCACGTCATCTCGCACCCGTGCAGGGGCACGCTGCAACGGATCCCCCCAACCACCCCCACCGGGGGTCACAATTCGCAACAGATCACCCTTCTGCAAGCGATTGTTATCACTTAACGGCTTGAGCTGACGCTCTGCCGGCGTATCGGGGTTGACCAGTAAACGCCCGGGACGTCCACTATGCCCACCACTGACCCCCCAGGCCGGATAAATCACATTTTCAAGCCGACTGGCCAAAATCCCTTCATTGGCAATGATGCGAAGGTCGCGCACCACGCCACAGCCGCCACGGTAGATACCGGGACCGCCAGAATCACGGTGTATACTGTAGCGTTCAATCTGCACGCCAAATTCCATCTCGGCAAACTCCACCGGATAGTTTTTCTGAGCGACGTAGTAGACGCCATCGATGCCATCGGCAAACGGCCGGGCGCCAAAACCAACCGCCATGCCTTCAATACACAAGGTGTAGTTGCCATGCCGGTCCAGACTGCGCAGCATGTAAATCACATACACCGGTGAAGCAGCCGAGGTCTGCCCCTCCGTCGCCAGCGCAAGGGTGCCAAACACACAGTTGTTGACCCGCAACATCGTATTGGAACGCATGCCGAGGGGGGCTGGGAATTTAGGGTTGACTAGACTCCCCGGGCGTGTTTTCACCTCGCCAAGCGCCGCCATAAAGCCCTGATTGAGTAGCACGGTGGGATCGTCGGCAGTCAGATAGAGGCTGTACATGAACTTGGGTACACTGTCGTGCATGATAAAATTGATGGCGCCCTGCGCCTGGTCGTCGGTCTGACGAAAATCGAGGCTGATATCGCCGTTGGACTTGCTCAGGGTCAGATGTACCGAATAGCTCTGCTCAGTGACGCCGTCACTGTCGAGATAGTCACGAAAACTGTAGGTCCCGTCCGGCACCTGGGTGTTAAATGCCTGACGTACAGCGGCCTCACTTTGTTGGATCATCAGATCACAGGCCGCCAGCACCGTTGGCGGACCAAAACGCTGGAAAATCTCCTCGAAGCGTTGCATCCCCAGCCGGCAAGACGCCATAATCGCCCGCAAATCACCCTTGAGGATAGCGGGAAAACGCGAGTTGCGGGCAAACAGCCGCCACACCTCGTCATTCAGCACGCCGGCGCGATAAATCCGTACCGGCGGCATGATCATCCCTTCATGAAAGATCTCAGTGGCAGCCGGCGAGATACTGCCCGGCATCGTACCGCCGATATCCCACAAATGGCCCCAGGCCTGGGCAAAGCCAACCACCTGCTGCTGGTGAAAGACCGGCGCGACAAAGTTCATATCCGGCGAATGCGACACACCGCCCTGTGAGCCATAGCAATCGTTATACCAATAGAGGTCGCCCGATTGCATAGTGGCGACAGGATATTGGGCCAAAATACAGTCGAGCAGATTACCCCCAAGCGGTAAATTGGTGCCGTATAATAACCGCCCCTGGGCATCAAAGAAGGCGGTAAAATAGTCTTTTTTCTCTCGAATGAACGGCGACATGGCGGTACGTTCGATAAGCGCTTCCATCTCCGCACGGGCAGAGCGCATCATACCCTTAATCAATTCCAGCCGCACAGGATCAACATGCGTTGTCATGGTCTTATCTCCGGCTGTGGTGCATGAGCAAATTTCCATAGGCATCCACAACCACTTGATGCCCAGGATAGATGACCGTGGTGGTGTCCAATTGTTCGACAATCGCCGGTCCGTCGATGACATGCCCGGCGCGTAGCGCCAGCCGCGCCAATACAGGCGTTTCGACGAAGCCGGTGGTAGAAAAGTAGACTTGCCGTGTGTGCTCCGGCGGCGGCGTACAAGTCTCGGCAAGCGCCGCAATGCGAGGTAAGCTCAGCTTATCCATTTGCCCCACCGCCCGCAAACGCAAATTGACAATTTCGACCGGCGTGTCAGTCGCCGCATAGGTGTAGAGTTGCTCATGGCGCTGATGGAAGGCGTTGATCAGTTGCGTAACGGTGGCAGTGGTCACCTCTGTAGCTAGGAAATCGACCGTCACTTCAAAGCCCTGCTTGGCGTAGCGCAAATCAGCCAGACGCTGGAACGTTTGTTGCCCGACCGAGACACCTTCAGCTGTCAAGTAGCCGGTGGCCTCTTCCTGCAAGACCTGATACACCGTTTCAATGCCGGCCAGATCGTAGGTCGGACCCCGTTGCAGAAAGGTACGCACGGCATCATGCTGAAGATCAGTCGACAGCAACCCAAGCGCACTCAGGATACCGGGATGCGGCGGGATAATCACGTTTGACGTGCCTAACAGCTCCGCCAGTTGCCCGGCGTGCAGCGGACCGGCGCCGCCAAAGGCGATCAAAGCGAAATCTCGCGGGTCATAACCCTTTTCAACCGACACCACACGTAAGGCGCCCATCATATTATTATTGACGATTTGTAGAATGCCAATGGCGGCTTCATAAAGATCCAGCTTGAGGGGAACGGCGATATGATCATGAATCGCCTGACAGGCCCGCTCCGGATTGAGAGGCACCTCACCACCCAGCAAATAGGGTGGAATGCGCCCCAGGACCAGATTGGCATCGGTGACCGTCGGTGCCGTACCGCCCCGGTCATAACAGGCCGGCCCTGGCACGGCGCCGGCGCTCTGTGGACCGACGGTTAGATTGCCGAGCCCTGTCGCCGTGGCGATACTGCCGCCACCGGCGCCAATAGCATGTATATCGGTCATCGGAACCTGCAAGGGAAATTCACCAATCTCACCCTCATGCGTCATGCTTGGACGCCCGTCCTGGATCAGACAAATATCAGCACTGGTGCCACCCATATCAATTGAGATGGCGTTCGGATGATCGGTCAAACGTCCGATTGCACTGGCGCCAATGGCCCCTGCGGCCGGTCCGGAAAGGGCGAGATGAACCGGCTGCTGCGACGCCGTCTGCGGTCCACAGACGCCGCCGTTCGACTGCATGATAAGCAATGGGGCAGATAAATTCTGATCTCGCAAGCCCGTTTCCAGTTTACCTATGTAACGCCCTACGAGCGGTTGTAAAGACGCGTTGAGCACCGTCGCCATGGCGCGTTCGTACTCGCGAAAAACCGGTAAGACAGCGCTCGACATCGACGTCTGGACATCCGGGCACACATCCTGCACGATAGCTGCCGCTTGTTGCTCGTGGGTCGGATTGGCATAGGCATGCAGGAAGACAATGGCAATAGCCTCGACGCCCATATCGCGCAACCGGCATGCCGCCTGACGACAGGCCGCTTCGTCCAATGGCATTGCAATGGTGCCATCCAGCAGCACCCGCTCCTTGACCTCTAGAATACGCCGTGGTGGCACCGGCCGCTTGGGTTTGATCCAGGCATAGAGATTGGCGCGGCGTGGAATGTCGTGGCGGCCAATCTCCAGAACGTATTGAAAACCTGCCGTGGTGATCATCCCGGTGATGGCGCCGGTTCCTTCCAAAATGGCATTAGTCGCCACCGTTGAACCATGAAAAATAAACCTGATGTCTGGTGCCTCAATGCCGGAATGCTGCAAAATTTTTTGCACCCCAGCGAAAAAACCCTGCGACGGATCGGCTGGGGTTGAGGGCGTTTTGGTGATCCAGATCTGTCCGCTCTGCCGCTGCATGAGCATCACGTCGGTAAAGGTGCCACCAACATCGAGGGCAAGTGCGTAAGTTGACATAGGGCAGGGTAACCGTTCAAAACGAATGAATAAGGTGATCGTACATCCAACCATAAGTTCTTCTGCATACCATAGAGTTCCGTCGAGGTGGTTGTCAAGCGGCCCCCACTCACCCTTGCAAAACCCGTTAAGCACTGGCTTGATGTGTCTTAATCAGCCTGCCTCTCATCTCGCTTGCTTCATCCACCTAGAACGTGCAAGATAGGTAGAAGATGATTTTGTTAATTTCGGAGGATTAATCGTATGCGCATTGTAACCGGAACCTTCTCGCACGAGACCAACACGTTTTCCAATATCCCCACCAGCATGGATGAATTTGCCAAGCAAGGTATCACCCACGGCGACGCTATAGCGCACCGCTTTCGGGGTACCAACACCATTGAGGCCGCTTTCATGGACGCGGCTGACAAGCATGGCTTTGAACTCATCTGGACCATTTTCGGCTCAGCCATTCCCGGCGGTCCGGTTAGCCAGGAGGCTTATGACTATTTCAGCGGCCATCTACTAGAGGGCATCCAGGCCGCTGATCAGATCGACGGGGTGCTCCTGCACCTGCATGGCGCCATGGTGACGGACCACGTCGACGACGGTGAGGGGCATGTCCTAGAAGCGGTGCGGCGGTTGGTTGGACCGCAGATTCCCATCGTCACCACGTTGGATTTACACGCCAATCTAACCCCACGTATTATTCAAAACTGCAACGCCATGACCGGCTACGATACCTACCCCCACGTTGATGTGTACGAACGTGCGTTGGAGGCCGCCGAGATTCTGGTGCGCATCATCAAGGGTGAAATCAAACCCGTGATGGCTCTGGAACGACCCCGTTTGATTACCCCGTTGCAGACTCAGGTGACGACACATGATACCCCAATGAAACGGATTATAGATTTAGTCCTCCGGCTGTAAGCTGTGCCGGGCGTACTTAGCATCGCGGCGTTTGGCTGCTTTCGGTTTGCCGATATTGAGCCTGCCGG
>JAPULM010000434.1 GCA_027294925.1 bacterium | reverse complement strand
ATAGGCACCAACAGGCCGTATCGGCAGCGCCGGTCTGGGGAATCCCCCGACTTCAGTCGTGGGAGGACGTCGCTTGAAGCCATTCGGGCGGCGCTGAGACAGGGCCCCAGGGGTCAGGCGTAGGTGGCCCAGGGCATCGGGCCGCAAAGCCTGCAAAGCCTACGGGCGGCGACCAAGCGGACGGCGAAGGTGATTACCAAGGTCCTGTCGTAGCCCTTCCCTAGACAGGGCTGAATTTCACCACAGGAGGTTTTTGTAATGAGGATGTATATCAAAGGCATGCTACACGGTTTTGTGATCGTGGCGCTGAGCACATTGATTCCCGCTCTGTCTCTGGCCCAGAGTCAGCTCTATGTCTATCCGCAGCAGGGACAGAGTGCAGAGCAACAATCAAAAGATCGCTTCGAATGCCACAACTGGGCCGTGCAGCAGTCGGGCTTCAATCCTACCAATCCGCCGCCGATGGCTGTGTCACAGCAGAGCACAAGAGGGGGTGAGGTGTTACGCGGTGGCGCCCGGGGCGCTGCTACAGGCGCCGTGATTGGCGCCATCACGGGCAATGCCAAAAAAGGCGCCAAGCGCGGCGCGGTGATCGGCGGCGCGGTGGGTTTGGGGCGGCGTCAGGCGCGGAAGCGGCAACAGCGGCAAGCCCAGGCGCAGGCGCAGGCCCAGTATCAACAAAGGGCCGACGGCTATAACCGGGCGTTGAGTGCCTGCTTAGGAGGACGGGGCTACACGGTGCAGTAAGGCGCCACTATCTGCTGGATAAATCCTGTGAAACATTCCACCTTGGTGGACAGATCGCATCGGACGCTTTATGTGCTTTGAGCCTAAGACAGCCCGGCCGACTCGGGTGTAACAACCTATCATGCAAGGAGACAACCACATGCATTTGCTACTACGTGTAATCTTGTGCCTCTCGATGAGCGTGTTGCCCTCTTATCTTATGGCCGCCACCTATGATGGCTCTGTGCCGTTCCTCTGTGCGCTCGGCACCGTGCTCGAGTGTACGAAGAACAGCGAATGTCAACGCCGCACGGCTGAAGAGATCAATCTACCCTACTTTGTCAGAATCAACACGCAACAAAAAATCATCAGCCTGCCTCATGAGACCGGCGGTATCACCCCGATTGAGCGTGTGGAGCACCTCGACGGCCGCCTGCTTCTGCAAGGCGGCGAAGTAGGCAAGGGATGGAGTTTCGTCATCACCGAAGCGACGGGTAACATGTCGGCGGCCATTGTCGAAGACACGGGCAGTTTCATTATCTTCGGGGCTTGCACGACGCCTTAGTGCTCCGTCAATCTTCGACTGACAGGTTGTTTGGATTGTGGGATATCCCTCACGATTGCCCCTAATTAAAGCGTCTGTGAATGGACATGCGGGCATAGTGAAGATGCTATTAGCCAAAGGCGCCGATGTGAACCAGAGAAACATGGATGACCATACATCATTAGCGGAAGCGTCTTGGAAGGGGCATGCGCAGGTAGTGAAAATGCTGTTGGCAAAGGGCGCCGACCCTAATCTTCCGGATTACGAAGGCGTTGCAGCCTTATATTTGGGGTAGACGTGCTATAAAATGGCCCATTGCGCGTGCATGGTGTGAAGTTGCTTTTGCACGAGCCGCATGGCCACTCCGCTTACGGCTTGGCGGAACGTGCCGCCAGAGCGAACGTGGCAAAGATGGCGCGGCCGACTCAGGGCACCACGCTGCCAGCCTGCAAGGAAATATGGTGGTCGTTTATGTCGGCGTTTCGATCATTTACGAAGACTGCGTTAGGCCTCATTGCGACCGCCGCCGCGGTCGTCGGCTGGAGCGTCGTTATTCTGCAAGACAACTGGCTTGACGGGCTCGAGAACCAATTGGCCGCTGTCACAGAAGGTGGCCGATCTCAAGTTTCCGCTACACAAACAGCGACGCCAAAGAAACCGTTAGCGGCAGGCAAGACGGAGCTGGCAGCCAACAAGGCGGCACTCACCGCTCTGAAGGCAGAGATCGCCACGGCGGAAACAGAATTGCAGCAGTTGCGGACTGCGTTACCAAAGCAGCGGCAGGCAGGCGCCCCGTACCAAACCCTGACGCGCGCCCGCGTGCGGGCTAGTGCCAGCACAGATGCCAACGAGGTTGCCGTGGTGTCGGCACATCAGATGATACAGGTCGATGAACTCGTCGAAGGTGGCACTTGGTACAAGGTCAGGGTGCAAGGCTATATGTTCCACCAACTCTTACAGCCCATCTCCGAGGAATAACGCTTTGCTTAGGGCTTCAGGCAGGGGTTGTCCGGATCCTTGTTGCGATCGCTCACCAGGGGGAGCAGTCGGCCTAACAGGGTGATCGGGGTGAACATGACCTCCCCCACAGCCCGGCGCTTAAGGCCACGGACCCGCACACGGGGACTGGAAAGCGGCCCCTCGATCGAGAAGGGGGTGGTCAGCTTGACAAGGCGCCTGCGTTTGGCCCTGGGAGCAAAGTCGATCTTGAGCCTCTCATCATCCAGCTCGATCACACCGTCGCCGAGCATGCGTACGTTTTGGGTGTCAAGCATCAGCGTTACACTCTTGGCTTTGCCATCGACGATATCGAAACGCGCAATGAAGCAATTGAGCTCAGAATAACCCCTCTGAGTCGACTTCGCGAACATCCAGCTCCAGAGATCAAGGGCGGTGAAAGCGAAAAGCCCGGTGCGGATTGCCCCGCGCTCGATGGCCAAATCAATGTCACCACTGAGTGAGTCGGCCAGTTCATCCAGCGACTGCCCCACCGCCTGGACGTTCAGGAGCATGTCGAACTCGCCATCCAGCGGTACGTTGGCTTTCATCTGGCCAAGTAAATCGCCGAGGTCGAGGTCGTCAATCGTCGCCTCTAAGCGCAGCTTTGGTTTTGCAGATGTTGCGTCCACCACGGCCCGCAGATGTACCGTACCGTGCAGCAGGTTGAAGCGGAGCGGATCGATGGTCAGGATGCCGTTTTTCAGGACAAGGTGCAACGTCGCCTGGTCGATATCGAGGCTGACGCCATCGAGTTCATCGAGCACTATCACCAGATCCAAATCAACCGCTTGCAACGCCTCGAAAGGTAGGGGCGCATCGCTGAACAAGTCTTTAGAAACCTTATTTTTTTGCGCCTGCGGTATGGCCTGACCTTTGGGTGACAAATCGTCGGCCTCGGGCGTTAAACCGAAATCGGCGAAATAAAACCTCGGCGACGCTAGTCGTGCCTTCAGCGCCGGACGTTCGCCGGCAAGGCTGCCGGATAGGGTTCCGGTGAGTACCGTCTGCCCCACCCGGAACTCGCCGTCAGACTGAAATGCCTCGTTGCTGCCCGACAACTGGCCCTCGAAGGTGACCGGACCCATAGCGACCGCCTGCATGCCGAATACTTGCCCTAAAGCGATAGGGTTCGGCACCGCCAGGGCAGCCTTAAACCTGAACTGATCGCGAGCGACGATATCATCGAAAATCCCCTCCAACGAAGCCGTCAGAAGCTTCGACCCCACCACATCGACCGTCAGGGCCTCAAGGCCGATACTGCCGTCGGCGTCTGAGAGCTTGAACTGGCCCTGAAGCGTGCCAAGCTTGGCTTCGGCTGTCGGGGTGTCGACTGCCAACAGGCGCACGGTGGGCACCTTGAAGGCGCCACTCAATTGGACACGTGTGCCGGTCAGCACGTCCCCCACGTTGCCGGTCACCTGCAAAACGGGTTGCTCGGTTGGACCGGCGGATGCCATCAGGTCGTTTAAGACGTAACCTTCGGGTCCACCCGTGAGGCGACCCCGCGCTCGCAGGGCGCCCAATTCTGGCAAGGGGCGGCCGATGCGCTGGGCGAGCGCTTCGGTCGTTACGGAGCTTGCCTCCACATCCAAGGCTAGACCCGCGACCGCGAAGCGCGGACGCAGGGTAAGGGTTGCGACCTCGCCGGTCGCGCTGACTTCCAGGCCATCAGCCAATTTTGCCGTGATGCGCACCTCAGGAAGATGCAGCCGGTCAGGCGTTCCCGTCACCGCGATGCGTCCGTCGACAGCGCCCAGCTCGCGGAGCGTTTGTTCGTGCAGCAGCGCCGGTGCCGCGTTGGCGGGCCACCCGAAGCGGAGTGTGGCGGCAAGGGCGGTGACTGGCTGCAACTGGTCGGGACGGATCGGTCCAAGACCGCCGTCGATCTCGACCCAGAATCGGTCTTTTGCCCCCAATATGGCCTGTAAATCGTCAATGTATAGATCGCCGTTGCGCTGCAGCAGGCGTCCTGAGATACCAACCGGACCCAACGCCGGAGGGTGTGGGTCAGCTAGCATAAGAAGAGGGCGGCTGTCCTGCATGGCGACTGAAAACGCCAGCTTCGGCTCCGGCGTTAGGCCCGTTGCGAAGGACGACAGCGTGCCAAGCGGGCCACTGGCTTCCAGCACCAAGCCGCCAAACTTCACCAGCTCCACACGCAAGGCGTTGATGACGATCTTATCAGCCACCAGGGTCACATCAGCCGAGGCTTGCACCGGTCCCAGGGCTGGCAGGTCGACCCTGACGACCTGTTCCAACAGCGCCACGTCCGGTAGCGAAAGCGAGGATCGGACAGCCCAAGCCACCGGAGCCAGTTGAGCCCCGAACAGGTCCATGCTCAGGCCCCCGGTAACCGACAGTGCGGCGCCCGAGGGATGTTGCGCGTGTCCTTTGACATCCACCAGTACTGGCCGCTGCAAGCTGCCCGTAAGACGCCCGGCAATACCGAGGTCATCGAGCCCCCGAAGAACGACAGGCAAGGATTGCAGGAGCTTCGCCACCTTGGGTACACGAGCACTGAAGTCGATGTCCAAACCGGTGCCTGCCGTCAGGTTGGCAAGCGAGCCAGTGGCTTGTAGACGTTGGTCGTCGTCTCCCACGATATGGATCGTCAAATCCGTGAGTGCAAGCGCCTCCAGATCACCTGTGATGCGCGCGGCGAACTCGGCATGACCTTCCAACACACGGTCGAGTTGTAGGACGTCGAGCAACGTGCCAATCGACGACGAGCGCACGCTGATACCGAGATCAAATCCTTCGACACGAGGCAGGTTGGCTACGGTACCGGTGACAACGGCCTCGAGACCAGGCAAGGCGATCGACAATTCCAGAGGATAGGGTGACGTGGCGCGAAGCGCGGTTTGCAACGGTCCGAAGCGCCCGTCGATTGCGAAGCTGCGCTCGTTGACGTGACCCTCACCTACGATGGTGAAGTGGTCGTCTGGGGATCGCTTGCGCTTGTCCAGATAGGCGAGAAACATCACTGCCGATCGGTCGTGTCGCCTGTCGTTGTGGGTGACCGATATGTTTTTCAGTGAGATGAATTCGAATAAGGGATAGATGATATCGCCTACATCGGTTTCCGACTTCTTCGCCTGACGCGATGGCCTCACGATGTGTCAATTCACGGCACCATCGCGAGCCGTTTCCAGATTGAGGGTCAATCCCTCGACTACCAAACGACGGATCACGACAACCCCGGAGAGCAACGGTTGCAGCGCGGCTTGAACCTCAAGCCGATCCAAATGTGCCATCTCTTTTGCTGCCGCCCAGGGTGTATTCTCGAGCCAGAGATCGGTCACGACGAGCCTGGGCGCCAGGCCAAGAGCAAGGGAGAACGTTCCGTCCAGCCTGACCTCGCGATCAATCAACCGCTCGATGATTTGACGGGCGGCTCTGCGATAAAAATCATCACTGGCCACCACCAGAAAAACCAACGCAAAACCGCTTGTCAAAGCGACAAGCGTGACAACCCAAACAGATAACTTCACTGCAAAGCGCATAGTGTCGAACCATCAGGTGACGAGATTTAAATCGGTCGTCTCCGACTGGAGTTTTTCATATGAGCCGTGGCACCTTGTTTCTTGACAAAAGTGGTAATGGTCTTGCCATCTGAAAATTTGCGACAGAACCACTGCGAGCAAGTCCTTCTTAGAAGCTGGCGGCAACAGAGACCAGTCCGTTCAAGAGCTTTGATGAGGGTCGAAACTCCGGTTGAGAGGGTCAACAGGAGACGATCGACTGCTTTCCCCGGCTGCTGGAGCTGCATGTAGAAATTACGCCTCGGGAGGGGGCGTA
>JAPULM010000433.1 GCA_027294925.1 bacterium | reverse complement strand
CTTGCCTGGCCGCTCAAAAGATGCTGCCGATACTGCACGATACCCTCCTCTACATGTCCGAGCATGGCCCAGGCCCACCCCCGTCTCCGCCTCGCAGTTCGCGCCCATAGCGTATACCCTTGCTCGGTTACAAGTGGAATGATTTGCTCAGTGAGTCCGATGAGGGCAGGCCAGTCGCGGCGTAGCCCATGAAGTTCGATGCCGAAGTTCAGCGCAGCGGCCATGCTAAAGGAATGCGACAGCGTCTGTGCCAGGGTGAGCGCTTCGTGACTTCTGCACAGGGCTCGGTCAGGATAGCCAAGCATCCACAGGGTCTGCGCCGCCCAGGCACGGCAGCTTACACCGGGGTCTACGCCGTAGCGTAAAGCGTACTCGCGGTGTTGCCCGGGATCGTAGAGGTCAATCCCTTGCTCCAGATGGCGTAAGGCAGCGACGAAGTCCCCGCGCATGTACAAGACGTGTCCGAGAGCCAGGTGGGCCTGAAGCAGGAGGGCTGGGTCGTTGCGGGGTTGTGCCAGGTCGAGGAGCTGTTCGGCGAGCTCCCGGGCTACCCGCTGCTTCCCTCGCGTGAAATATACCCCCCATAGGCCAAACAGCACAGGGAAAAGCTGTTGGGTATCGCCGAGGTGCTGACACAGCTGTTGGGCTCGTAGATAGACGGTTTCGACCTCTGGAGCCTGAAAACCTTTAACAGCCGACAGTGGCGGACCGAGTGTCCGTTGCAGGGTGAGCTCTTGCCGAGCACGGTCGGAGGTGTCCGGCAGCGTCTTGAGCGATTCTAACCCTTTCGTAAGATGGCTGACCGCTTCCAGATCCGCTGAGCGCTCGATGGCTCTTTGCCCTGCTTTATGCCAATAGACTACAGATTGCTCGTTGAGGCCTGCTTCCGTATAGTGATGCGCCAGCAGTTCAGGCTGCATCTCCTCGGTCTCGGGGAAGCGTTCCGTCAACACCTGCGCAATCTGCTGGTGCATCTGCTGCCGGGTGCGTTTGAGCAACGACTGGTACGCCGTCTCCTGGATCAGCCGTGATTTACCAATACCCGCTTCACCACTCAGGAGCACGACTTGACCCTGATCATCTGTGACCTGCTGCCACCGCTCTACGAGCAGTCCTGTCTCTTGTTCGCGCCCGACTAATGGCGTCAGTCCTCGTGTCGTGACTATGTCAAGCCGACTCTGCGCCCCACTGCCACCCACGACCCGATACACCTGTTGGGGATCGTCTACGCCTTTCAACGTATGATGTCCCAGATCCACGTCGACAAAATAGCCCTGGACAAGCTGATAGGTCGCGTCACTAATGGCCACCGTATCTGGCTCCGCAACGCCCTCGATACGCGACGCAATGTTCGGCGTCTCCCCCAACGCCAGGTGCTCCTGGCTGGCACCTTTACCGATCTCACCCACGACGACCAGCCCCGTATGAATGCCGATCCGTACCGCCAGGCGAATGCCTTTGTCCTGCCCCAAACGGACGTTCAGTCCTTGCATCGCCTCAAGAATGCCCAACCCTGCGTGTACTGCACGCTGTGCGTCATCTTCATGCGCCTGCGGCCAGCCGAAATACACCATAAGGCCGTCACCCAGGTGTTGCGCGATATGGCCATCAAACCGCTCGATGACTTCGGCGCTGGTGGATTGGTAGGCGCGGATGACGTCGCGCAGGTCTTCAGGATCGAGTTGGCCTGATAAATGGGTGGAATCCGCCAGGTCACAGAACATCACGGTGAGTTGGCGGCGTTCGGCGTCAGGGGTGGGTGGTTCGGGTGGTGGAGAGTCGGCTTGGGTGGGTTGGTCTTGCTGGGCAAGAGGCTGTTCTGATGTCTGGGCGGGTTGAGAGGTGGATGCGGATGTTCCTTCGGTTTCGCCAGTCCAGACCAGGATTTCGCTGTTCTCGTCAACTGCCAGTTGTTGGGCTTTGATGATCTCGTCTTTCAGGTCTTCCAGGAAATTATCGTCCAAGTCGAACTGGCGTTTTAGTGCTCTATAGGTCACCCGTCCCCTGCTTCGCAAAAGGTCGATGACCTGATCGAGTACCTCGTAAAAATCCATGTCCAGTCCTTGCGATGCATGGTGACACAGTCGAATCTGCTGTCACCCATATTATCAGAACGCCGCATGGAACTCCATGCATTGTAGAAGCAGGAGGACGGGGGTAGAAATCATCACGCTGCCCGCAGCGGGACGACCAGACCAAACACGAGCGGTTTATCAAATGGGTCTGTAAACGGAATAGCATGACATTGACAAAACTCCGGGCTGCCCGTACCTTTAGATATGGCCTTTGAATGGGATGAGATCAAAGCCGCCGAGAACCTGGCGAAGCACAAAGTGCCATTTGCGTATGCCACACGCATATTTGATGATCCGTACCGGATTGAACGGGAAGATTGGCCCCTGGACGATGGTGAATCTCGCTACCAGGCAATCGGCATGGTCGAAGGACACGTCCTGTTTGTCGTGTTCACCTACCGTAGCGAGAGCATTCGAATCATTTCGGCTCGGAGGGCAACACGACATGAGCGACGGCAGTATCACGAAATTTGAATTCGATTCTGACAACCGACCAATGTTGAGTGATGAAGTGCGTGCCCGGCTCGAGGCGATGACTGATGAGGAGATTGAGGCGGCGGCGCGTTCCGATCCGGATGCGCAACCGTTGACAGCGGCTGAACTGAACCAATTCGAACGGACGCCTAACCTGAAGGACATCCGAGCCAAATTCGGTTTGACCCAGAAAGAATTCGCAGAAACCTTCCATCTCTCCCTGAGTGCTGTACGCGACTGGGAACAGGGACGCTTTATCCCCGACCGGGCGGCGCGCACACTACTAAAGGTTATTGCCCACAATCCCGAGGCAGTCAAAGAAGCCCTCGCTCACCCATCCTGGTAGCTCTTGCCACACAACCTTCATTGTCACTCGCACTTCTCGGCTATGCTTTCAGTTTCACCAGTCCAGACCAGACCTCGACCAGCTTCATCGACCACCGGATGTGTAAACAGCAGTTCGTCTTTCAGGGCCTCAAGCGTCTCGTCGTCCAGCTTGAATTG
>JAPULM010000432.1 GCA_027294925.1 bacterium | reverse complement strand
GCCACACTTGAGCATCTCCAACGCCAAGCCGGAGCGTGTGAAATCATCGCAGTTGATGGCGGCAGTAGTGATCGCACCTGTAGCCTCATATGTCGCTACCCTGAGGTTCGGCTCGTGCATGCCCCCAAAGGGCGTGCATCACAAATGAACGCTGGCGCCTGTGTGGCGCGAGGCGCATGGCTCTTATTTCTGCATGCCGACACTTTGCTGCCACCTCATGCCCTCGTGAAATTGCATGCCTTGGAGGCTGACCAGGCCTGTCAAGCCGGTGGATTTCGTCACTGGTTTTCCGGACACGACTGGCGTTTGCGCCTCATTTCCATCTTGGACAACTATCGTTGCCAGCGCACGCGCATCATATATGGGGATCAAGCCATGTTTGTGCGGCGGGCGCTCTTTCACCAGTTGGGAGGTTTTCCCGACCAACCCATACTCGAAGATGTCGCGTTCTGCGAAAAACTTCTGCGTGTCACGCAACCCGTGCTGCTGGATGAGTATGTGGTGACGGATGCGCGCAAATTTGTCCAAATGGGAATATGGCGGAGTTTTGCCAGAGTGCTTGGCATCGTCGTGCGGTTGGAACTGCGTCTGCCTGTCGCTGCCAACCATCCCTTCTTCCGAGATGTGCGGTAAACGCCATGGCGTCACTCACACACGCCCTGAAACCACTGCTGAACCTGGTGCGAGGCCGTCCCATCCTGGCAATTTTTGAAGTCTGCTTGCGCTGCAACTCGGCCTGTGCCTACTGTGATCTGCCGCTCAACATCGGCCGCTACGAGCTCACCCGTGATGAGATCGGCGCGATATTCACGCAACTCTACCGCGACGGTATCCGCTACGTGTTTGTCCAGGGTGGTGAGCCATTCGTCCGGCGAGATCTCTTGGACATCCTGGAGGATCTGGTGCGTCTCGGCTTTAGTCTGACCTTAGTCACCAACGGCACGCGGTTGACAACCGAACGCGTTGCACGGCTCAAAACGCTTCCGATCAATATTTCGGTCAGCTTAGACACTCTCAATCGCGACCACTATCAACGTATTCGTGGCGCCGATCAATTACCACTGGTGCTACAGGGCATCCAACGGCTGGCGGACTTCCCGCATCCCAAGTACATTACCTGTATTGTGAGTCAGCAGAATCGCCATGAGGTCTTAGATGTGTTGCGCTTCGCCCGCGCCCAGGGCTTTATGCCGGTTGTTGGCGCCTATCACTGGGGCATTGAACGATATGGAAAAGTGGACCCGGAGCTACAGTATCAACGTCACACGGCCGTTAAGGTCTTCGCCAACGTGCTGGAATCAGGCTTAGTGCCACGTGGGTATTTTCGCCACTATGTGCGCGAGAACATCCGCTGGTTGAGCCAGGGCTCGCTGGCGCCGTGTGATGCGGGAAAATACAGCATTGCGATTGATGCCTCCGGCAACGTTGCACCCTGTCTTGCCCTGGCCCATGCCGGAAATTTGTTGCAATCCAGTTTGGCGGACATTCTGCAAAACTTCGACCGCGAGGCGATTCAACGCTGCTCGGATCGTTCTTCATGCAACATGCTGTGCAGCCGAGTGATTGGTTCAAGTTTGCATCACCCTTTCTCTGTACTCATCACGCCGCGTGCGGTTTCTCCCTCACGTCAAGCCCGTCTGCCAGCACCGGATGGCGCACCATCTTGAGGCTCGAGAGATTGCTGTCTGGTAGCGAACACAAAAGCCACCTCCACCTTCTTGCCCTGGCCCTGACAGTCGTGCCGCACTTGGCGCGACACCTCGCCGCGGTGCTTGTGTCCTGTACAGTGTGATACCATCTCGTCGGCAGATGATCAGACATTTTGGGGAGAAGATTTTACACGAGGAGCGCCATGGAAGAGGGTAAAACACCGCAATCACTGCACTTCTTGCAACTCCTATCCACGGAGCCCGTAACGCCTGAGCACATCTATGCCGGCGTCGGGGAGGAGGGTATTGCTCGTCTCATCGCCGCCTTCTATCGGCAAGTGCCGGAGGACGAGATCCTGGCTCCCATGTACCCGGAGGACGACCTCAGCGAGTCGGAGGCGCGTCTGCGAGATTTCCTCATTTTCCGTTTCGGCGGTCCGCCGCGCTACATCGAGCAACGCGGTCATCCCCAGCTGCGCATGCGCCACGCCCCCTTCCCGATCGATCAAAGCGCCCGCGACCGCTGGGTGGCGCTGATGGACCACGCCCTTGAGCAGGTAGCCTTCTCCACCAGCGTCACCACGGCTCTGCGCACGTTCTTTCGCGAGGTCGCGACCTTCTTGATCAATCGCGATCTCCCAGGCAATCCATAACGGCCTAGGTCGAGGCGTCATCATGCCGTGCTAATGCCGCAAGCGGAAGGCCTTGAGGTCGTCGGGAACAATGAGCTTCGCTGCGGTCAGGTGTTGGATCTCCTCAGGGGTCCACCCAGGGGCATACTCCCGTAAGATATATCCCTCTGGGGCGATTTCAAACAGTCCGAGGTCAGTGGCGACGAGTTTCACCGCGCCCGGGGCGGTTATCGGCAGCTGACAGCGTTGTAACATGCGAGGGCTGCCATCGCGGGTGGTGTGTTCCATAGCGATAAAGACACGCTTGGCACAGGCTGCGAGGTCCATCGCTCCGCCAATGCCTCCCCCTTTTCGCGTCGGGATACGCCAATTGGCGAAGTCACCGTTTTCGGCCACCTCGTATGCCCCCAGGACCGTTACGTCGATCATGCCGCCACGAATTAAGGCAAATGAGTCAGCGTGATGCACAATGGCCATGCCGGGCTTTGCCGTGACGTGCTGTCCCCCGGCGTTCACCAAGTGGGCATCTTCCTCCCCTTCAGCCGCCAGAGGGCCGTAGCCAATGACCCCGTTTTCAGACTGAAAAATGATGTCTACGTTAGGGTCGACATAATTCGAACACAAGGTCGGCATGCCGACGCCAAGGTTGACGATCCATCCATCCTGGAATTCCATGGCTAACCGGTCGCACATTGCCTGTCGCTCAAGTTTGGGCTTGTCTACCATTGATATCCCCCGGGTGTTCTAGAAAGGTAGCATCCCATGCGGTCATCGAGGCGCCAGGGCGTAGGCTTAACTCCCATGGGATTCTGGTGTGATGATGCAGCGCCTTACTCAAAGAGCCCATCAGGTGGTATTTTTACGAGCCGATCGACATAGACACCAGAGACGTGCACCTGATCAGGCTCTAGCTCTCCGACCTCGACGATGTCAGACTCCACTTCAACGATCGTCATTTTTGCCGCCATGGCCATGATCGGATTAAAGTTGCGTTGCGCCAGGCGAAATTGAAGATTGCCAAACGTATCGGCTTTCCACGCACGAATCAGGGCATAGTCTGCATGTAACGGATATTCCAAAACATGTGTGCGTCCGTTAATCTCCCGATGCTCTTTGCCTATCGCCAATTCCGTGCCAACGCTGGTGGGTGTATAAAACGCACCGATGCCAGAGGCGGCCGCGCGGATGCGCTCAGCCAAGGTCCCCTGCGGTACCAATTCGGCGTCAATTTCGTCGTTGTTGTACATGCGCACAAACGGCGTCACCCGAGACGGGTGCGTCGGAGCCGTAAAGGCGCAGATCATTTTCTTCACCTGACCGGCCTCGACTAATGTCCCAATCTGTATCCGATCATCAAGCGCTCCGGCGT
>JAPULM010000431.1 GCA_027294925.1 bacterium | reverse complement strand
CAAGGCGAAATGTCTCGTGCAGCCTGACCATGCCAAGGCGATCAACCGGGTCCTGACGCCAAGTTCCGAGGCAGTCGCGCGCGCGTTACAGATTATCGAAGCCTTTGAGGCGGCTCGGGCGCGGGGTCAAGCCCTTGCGCTGGTCGATGGCGACCTGGTGGAAGTGCCGGGCTATCTCAGCGCCAAACACACTTATGACCGCGCCAAGGCTCTGGGCGTGGTCTGAGATTGCCAGATTGGTTGTATGTGTCCGAGTCGGGTCAGGTTCGGAAGGTTCGGGATTCACCGGCAAAGGAGGAGTTATGACCCGTTGCGGAAATTCGGTCTCGATGGACACCCCCCTCTGTCGAAGAATAGAATTTCGCAACACCGCACATCTAGGAGGAACTGGTTTGTTGATCGAGGAGCGCGTCCAGCGCCGACTAGCATCTGAGTACCTTCGCCGTCTGCTACGATTGGCAAGATCCTGTTCGTCAACGCCATGGGCGGTATGCGCTCCGCCGAGAGGAGTGGGAGAGATGCAGACCATGGGACGAAAGGGGATTTGAAAATTCGCAACCCTGGCGTTGCTGTTGGCGGTGGCGCTGCTGCATTCGCTTTGGGCTAAGCACGCCCGGGCCGATGCCATCGACGGCCACTGGTGCTACGCCGACGGGCGGCTGATAAGCATTGCAGGGCCCCGTATTGTCACCCCCCAAGGCAGTGAGATCAGCGGTGACTATCGCCGGCATTTTTTCACTTACCATGTCCCTGCTGCTGAGCCCGCGGCCGGAACCGTCGTTTTCATGACCCAACTGAACGAGCAGACGATCCACGTGCGCCGGGGCGCCGATTTGGCCACCGCCGAGACGGCAGCGCCCGAAACCTGGCACCGCTGTTCGGCGAACGTGAGTTGAGGGATATATCCATCATGCTCTCGCCCGCCCTCTACCGCAAAATATGACTTGGGTGGAGGTCTTGCGAGCGCGTATCTTGGTCTGGTGGAAACCGTGCGACTTCGGCGTGAAGAGGCGGGACTAATGATTCGAGCATTATTGACAGGTGCGGTCGCCATGGCTGGCCTGTCCAGCTTGATTTTGGTGGCAGTCTGGCCCGAGGCAAGCTGGAGCTATCCTGCCTTCGAAAGGACACCTTATGTTAGCGACGCGGCACCGTTTTGTGCCGGATGCCATTCGTCAACGGATACGAACTATCATCCGGAGCTCCCAGCTGAGGTCGCCCAAAAACAACTGTTCACCGTAAAACACTATCAAGCGTTGGAAAAAGGCGGCCGCAAATACCGAATGTTCGACGCCGAGGAACGCCAGAAATTATTGGATAGGGCGAAGAAGGTTGACGCGAACTCTTCCGTTACTCTGGAAGCACCGGCGTCCGCCGCGCCTGGGGAAACTATTTCCATAACGGTGCGCACCAAGGGCGGCATTGGTCCCCAGGTTGGCATCATGCTGGTTGACGAACCGCTCCGCTATCAGGCCAGGCCGATCCAAGGTGCGGGGTGGTTTATCGTCGGCCCACCAGTGGTGATCGGTCCGACTGGCCCACAGACGACCTGGCTTGATCGTCGGTACAACAGGGAGGCGGCCAATCTGAACTTCGTCTTGATCTACGACGTGGTGGCTGCCCCGGAGCGCGATATCTATCCGACAGCAAAGGTGACCTACAAACTTCGCGCGCCGCAGGACACCGGCGAGTATTCCATCACCGCCGCCTTCCTCTATGGCACCGCTGATCCCGACGAGATGAAGACTGGCAAATATGTCAGCCCGCCGGGCGGGGGCGGTGCTCCGTCTGGGCGCGTACAGTTCTCGAATGTTGTGAAGGTGCGCGTCCAGTAACGCGCGGGATGAAATGCGGTTCCTGCAACGTTGGCTGGTTCTTCTCCTTGCGGGAGGGCCAGTGGCAGGAGCCGCCGCATTTGGTATGGGAGTCGTTGTTACCGATTACCTAGAGCAGGACAACGTCTTTTGTATATCGTGCCACGCGACCAGCACGAAACGACTGCACCAGGACAAGTTCGACACATCCTTTCCGGTAGTTGGGCAGATCACCACCCTCGCGGCCGCCCATCACAGCACAAGCGACAAGCAGTTTAAGTGCGTGACCTGCCACAATGGCGCCACCTTCACCGACAAGCTGTGGATCAAGGCGCAGGCGGCGGGCGATACAGTGGCCTATCTCCTGGGAGAATTTGAGGAACCCGAGATTTTGCGGTTCTCACTCGGAAACAGGCTGTGTCTGAAATGTCATACGACGGGGGGCCGGAATCCCGACGACGAGACGGCATTTCATAATGCGGGCGATCACGACAGCCTACCGTTCATCTGCTACGAATGTCATACGGTTCATCGTCGGGCGAAACGCGAAACGCGTTTTTTGAGGCGAGATATCGTGCAGCCCTTGTGTGACGACTGCCATGCCGAGCTCTAGCAGCATAGGTTTAAGTCCCGATGTCCGGAATGGAGCCGATTAGGTCTGCTATATCCCCAGGTCCGGTCGTGCCGAGTGCTACCGGTGGACGGGGAGTTTTGACCCGAAGCGGTCATGGCGCGCGCAATATCGTTCGGCACCAAGTCGCCTACGTCAGCGCGACTCCAGCGGACAATCGATCGACTGGACCAAGTATCGATGAGGCAC